>NZ_JBEYUS010000010.1:0-131751 GCF_040643635.1 Saccharopolyspora sp. NPDC047091 | reverse complement strand
GCCGGGCTCCTCCCCGGACCCGGCCGCCGCGCGGAGGTTCGACGCGGGACCGGCCCGCCCGCCCGGCGGGACGAACGGGCCGCTCACCTCGCGCGCCGGTCAGTGGATGGCGATCAGGCCCAGGGCGAAGCCCGCGGCGATCACCACCAGCGACACCAGCAGCGCCCACTTGATCGCGAACCGGTGCTGGTCGCCCAGGTCCACCTTCGCCAACCCGATCAGCACGTACATCGCGGGCACCAGCGGGCTCAGCATGTGGATCGGCTGGCCCAGCAGCGACGCCCGCGCCACCTCCATCGCCGAGATCCCGTGCTGCGCGGCCGTCTCCGCCAGGATCGGCACCACGCCGAAGTAGAACGCGTCGTTGCTCATGAAGAACGTGAACGGGATGCTCAGCACCGCGATCACCACGCTGAAGTACGGGAACAGCGCGTCCGGCATGCCGTGCAGCAGGTACTGCGCCATCTGCTCGATCATCCCGGTGCCCGAGAGCACCCCGGTGAACACGGCCGCCGCGAACACCATCGACACCACCGCGACCACGCTGTCGGCGTGCGAGGCGATGCGCGCCGCCTGCTCCTTGATGCTCGGGTAGTTCACGATCAGCGCGATCCCGGTGCCGATCATGAACAGCACCGCGATCGGCAGCACCCCGGAGATCAGCGCCACCAGCAGCGCCACCGTCAACGCGGCGTTGAACCAGATCAGCCGCGGCCGCAGGCTCTCCCGGTCCGGGTGCAGCACGTCGAAGTCGCCACCGTCCTCGGCATCGGCACCACCGGTGCCCACCGGACCACCACCGCCGCCCGCGCCGACCCCGGCCAGCGCCGGCTCCGCGGCGCGCACCCGCAGCTTCGCCCGCTCCCGCAGTCCCAGCACGTAGGCGATGACGAACACGGTCACCAGCCCCGCGCCCAGCGCCGGGATCATCGGCACGAACATCTCCTGCGGGTCCAGCCGCAGCACGCTCGCCGCCCGCGCCGCCGGGCCGCCCCACGGCACGATGTTCAGGATCGCGTTCGTCATGCACGCCAACCCGGTCATCAGCACCGGGCTCACCCCGAGCTTGCGGTAGATCGGCAGCAGCGCCGACACCGTGATCATGAAGGTGGTGGTGCCGTCGCCGTCCAGCGACACCACGGCGACCAGCGCCACCGTCCCCATGATCAGCTTCAGCGGGTCGTCGCCGGTGAGCCGGACGACCGCCCGCGCCACCGGGTCGAACAACCCCGCGTCGATCATGATGCCGAAGTAGAGGATGGCGAACATCAGCATCGCCGCGGTCGGCGCCAGCGACGTGATGCCGTCGGTGACCATCTCCCCCAGGTCCGGGGCGAAGCCCGCGATCACCGCGAAGATCGCCGGGATCACGATCAGCGCCACCATCGGCGCCAGCCGCTTGCTCATCACCAGGTAGAGGAAGACCGACACCATCGCCAAACCGAGCAACGCGATCACCGCACTACCCCCCTCCGAACCACGACGTGGCCCACGTAACACCGTTGTTCCATTGCGCGGAACCGTAGGTGCCGCACGCCCGTGACGGGAGGGTTAACGACCTTGTACGCCTAGCCCGCGTTGCGCGCGTTCTGCTCGTTCTGCGCCCCCGCACCCGCGCCACGGCCCCGACCGGCCGAAACGGCTGGGTAGGGTCGCGACATGTCCCGCCGCCCCATGCGGTTCGCCCGGCAGGTGCTCGCGCTGCAGATCGGGCTCGTCGTCCTGATCACCGGCGTGGGTTTCGCGCTCGCCGCGACCCTGCTCGACCGCAGCCTCGTCGACCAGTACGGGCAGCGCGCCCTCGGCGTCGCCCGCTCGGTCGCCGCCGACGACGACCTCGCCGCCGCCGTCGCCGACCCCGCCCGGCACCCGCGCGTGGCCACCAAGGCTGAACGCGCCCGCACCGCCACCGGGGCGCTGTTCATCGTCATCACCGACGACCGCGGCGTGCGGCTCGCCCACCCCGACCCCGCGCAGATCGGCGACCCCGTCAGCACCGACCCGCAGGCACTCACCGGGCGCGACGTGGTCGACGTGCAGCGCGGCACCCTCGGCTGGTCCGCGCGCGGCAAGGTCCCGCTGCGCACCACCGACGGGCGGATCGTCGGGCAGGTCAGCGTCGGGTTCGACGCCCGGCAGATCCACACCGCCTTCCTGCGGCTGCTCGGCACCTCCGCCGCGGTCGCCGCGGGCGCCCTGCTGCTCGGCATCGCCGGGTCGGCGCTGCTCACCAGGCTGCTCAAGCGCCGCACCCTCGGTCTCGAACCGCACGAGCTCACCGAACTCGTCCGGCAGCGGGAAGCGGTGCTCTACGGCATCGGCGAAGGCGTGCTCGCCGTGGACGCACGGGGCCGGATCACCTTCGGCAACGGCGAGGCCGAACGGCTCCTCGGCCGCCGCGTCGAACCCGGCACCCCGGTGCGCGAGCTCGACCTGCCGCCGCGGTTGCGGGCGGCGCTGCTCGACCACCGCCCGGTCGACAACCTCATCACCGTCACCGCCGACCGGGTCCTCGTCGCGCACCACCGGCCGGTGCACCGCGACGGGACCGACCTCGGCGGCGTCGTCACCCTCCGGGACCGCACCGACCTGGACAAGCTCACCCGCGAACTCGAATCGGTCCGCGGTACCGCCGACGTGCTGCGCGCCCAGCGCCACGAGTTCACCAACCGGCTGCACGCGCTGTCCGGGCTGCTGCAGACCGGGCACCGGCAGGAAGCGGAGGACTACCTGCAGGCCCTGTTCAGCGGCAGCATCGCCGGTCTCGGCCCCGCCGCCGACGCGGTGCGCGACTCGCACCTGGTGTCCTTCCTCGGCGCGAAGAAGGCCGCCGCCGCGGAGAAGGACGTGGCCCTGGAGCTCGGCGAGACCAGCTGGGTCGCCACCGCCGTCACCTCTCCCGTCGAAGTCACCACCGTGCTCGGCAACCTCGTCGACAACGCCTGCGAGGCGGCCCGCGCCGGCGGCAGGCGGCCCGCCCGGGTGGACGTGGACCTGCTCTCCGACGGCACCGCGCTGCACCTGTCCGTGCTCGACACCGGGGACGGCGTGCCCGCCGCACTGCGCGCGGACCTGTTCACCGAGGGCAGCACCACCAAGGACGGCGACGGCCACGGCATCGGGCTGGCCCTCGCCCGGCAGGCGGCGCGCGCGCTCGGCGGCGAGGTCCGGATCGCCGACCCCGGCGGCGACGAGCACGGCGCGCTGTTCGTCGCCCGGCTGCCCGGTGCGCTCGCAGGCGGCTCGCCCGCCGATCTCACCAGCAACGCCGACACCGCCGAACAGGAGGCGAACCGATGATCCGGGTCCTCGTCGTCGAAGACGACTTCCGCGTCGCGCAGGTGCACGCCGAGTTCACCGACCGGGTGCGCGGCTTCCGCACCGTCGGCGTCGCGCACTCCGCCGCCGAAGCCCGCGACCTCATCGCCGAGCACCGGCCCGAGCTGGTGCTGCTGGACAACTACCTGCCGGACGGCCCGGGCGTCGCGCTGCTCGCCGAACTCGACGTCGACGCGATCATGCTCACCGCCGCCTCCGACCCGGTCACCGTCCGCGCCGCGCTGGCCGCCGGAGCGCTGAACTACCTGGTGAAGCCGTTCACCGCGCAGCAGCTCCAGGAACGGTTGACCGCCTACGCGCACTTCCGCTCCCGGCTGCCCGCGGGCGGCGATCCGGTGGACCAAGCCGAGATCGACCGGGCGATGCGCTCGCTGCGCGAAGGGGACCGGCCCAGCGCGCCGAAGGGGCAGTCCAGCATCACCACGAAGCTGATCACCGATGCGCTGCGCGCCGCCGACGGGCCGCGCTCCGCCTCCGAGATCGCCGACGAGCTCGGCATCGCCCGGGCCACCGCGCAGCGCTACCTCGCCGGACTCGCCCAGGACGGCAAGGCGATGATGACGTTGCGGTACGGGGCGAGCGGCAGGCCGGAGCACCAGTACGAGCCCTGCTGAACCCGGCGGCCGGCCGCGATCGTCCCGGACGAGCCCGCGGAGTCAGCGCCGAGACGAGTGCATGTGGTGCAGCCGCATCGTGCGCAGCACGTCCTGCAGGGTGCAGCGGGCCGGGTCCGGTAGGCGGGCGCGCTCGCACGCGCGCACCGCGGCCGCCCGATCCACGCCGAGGGCGTGCAGCCAGCGGATCAGGTCGTCCCGGGGCATCGTCCCCGCCCCCGGCCCCGCGGCGAGGACCGTGCGCAGCACCGGGGTGAGCATCCGGTCGAACGCGGCCTCGCCCTGCTCGAACAGCACGGCCTCGCACGCCTGGTGGAATCGTTCCCGCCCGTTCCCCGTTCGGGATCCGGCGGCACCCGCCACGTGTTCGAACAACCAGCGCAGCGAGTTCCGCACCTCCCCCGGTTCCGCGGCGGCATCGCCTTGGAATTCGCGCGCCACGCGATCGGCCTCCGCCGCCCAGAACGAACGGGGCGGCACGATCCCGCCGGAATTGCGCGAACCCGAACGCGCGCCGCGTCGACGGTTCAGCACGACGTGCACCACGACCCCCCACCGCTTGACCGCACCTGGATCCGCCCGATTCGGGCTGCTCATTCTGCCGGACTCGAACCGGCGGGCAACGATTCCAGGAACGTGCGGAATGAATCCGCATCGACTCCGAATGGACCGTGCAACGGATGCATCAGTTGCACCGAGAGGTAGAGGGTGAATCCCAGCGTCAAGGTGAGCAGCACCATCGTCGCGATGTTGGCCGGCCGGGCGCTCAACCCCACCAGCAGCGGGAACACGATCATCAGCACGCCGCCGAGCACGCTGCCCGCGAGCAGCACCACGTTGAACCGCTGGTCGTCGGTGGAGATGTCGACCCGTTCCCGGTGCGACTCGTCGATCTTGCGGAGGTCGGTGAGCACCTGCTCGCGGGCGGACTTGAGCACCTCGGTGTCCGCGGGCAGCGCGATCGCCTCCGCCCGCATCCCGTCGATCAGCCGGTCCACCTGCTCGTCCGGCCGCCCCTGGTCCAGGGCGGGCCACTCGTGCTCGGCGACCCGCGCCGCGTACTGCTCGGTCAGCGAGCGCAGCGCGGCGGCCTGCTCCGCGGGCACCACGGCGACCTGCCAGTGCACGTCGCTGAGCGCGTTGACCTCCTGCTGAGCCGCCTTCTCCACGTCGTCGCCGTTCTGCCAGGCGAACACGATGTAGAACGCGAGGACCACGGTGAACAGCGCGTTCAGCACGCCGCCGACGAACGATTGCGAGTCCGAGTCGGAGCCGCCCGCCGCGACCGCTTCGCGGCGAGCGCTCACCAGCGTCACCGCGGCCACCGCCACAGTGATCAGCACGAGTACCAGAAAGCCGAGGAAGATCACGAGATATCCGTTTCTGACTGCGCGGACGGGCGCGGACACGCCCGGCGGAATGTGCGGGAATGGGTGATTGGGGGCACGCGGGGCCATCGGTGGACCACACGCGATACCGGACCCGGATCAACGGCCGAAAGCAGGCCGCCCCCTCGGTCCGCCGCGAAGAACCCTACCCGCCGAACCCCGTTGAAAGGAGGAACTTTCCAGCACCGGATGGAAAATCACCGATTAGAGTGATCTTGAGCGATCACCCGGATCGGTAATGGCGGTTTCCAATCCAGCACTCTTCGCGAGCAGATTCAAATAGGCGCTGGTCAGCCTGCGCGGTGGACCATTGTGGACTTTCCGCGAGGTCGCCGGAACCACGATTCAGGGGTGCTACGGTCCTCCGCGATCGCCGATGAGGCCCCGAGTTCCCGCGGGCCGAATTCACGCATTCCACGAACAACGAGGAGGTGAGATGTCGCGTCCACGATCCGTTCCGAATCGGTTCCGGTCCCGAATCGCGCGGGCCGGGCGGACACCGCGCTCCGCGGTGCTGTCCTGCTGCGGGCTGGTGCTGCTCGCACCCCTGCTCACGTCCGCGTACGTCCCGCCTCGGCAGGACGCGGCGGCCGACTCGGGCAGGGCCGACATCCCCTGGGTCCCGGACGACGACGTCCCCGGCATCGGGGGCCCGGGGTGGCCCGGCGAGCACCCGGCGCTGTCGCTGCGCACCACCACCGCCCCGCGCGCCGCCCACCCCGGCGACCCGCTCACCCAGACCGCCGTCGTCACCAACACCGGGGACGCCGCGCTGTTCGGCACCGTGGTGAGCCTCGGCGCCGGACCGTGCCACGACGTGGTGGGCGGGCTCCACCCCGGCGATGCGCGCACCGTCACCTGCGACGGAACGGCACCGGCGGACGGCGAGGTGACGGCCCGCGCCGTCGGCATGACCTACACCGGCTTCGCCACCACCGCCCGCGCCACCGCGCAGGTCGACCGGCCCGCACCACCGGCCGAGCCCTCGGTCTCGCTGGAGATCCTGCCCGTGCGGGACGGCGCCGTGCCGGTGCGGGTGCGCAACACCTCCACCGTCCCGCTGCTGGACGTGGCGGTCACGGGGGAACCACCGGCCTGCCACCGCTCCCTCGGCACGCTGGAACCCGGCGCGGAGACCACCTACACCTGCCCCGCGCGGCCCGGCGACGTCGTGCGGCTGGCGGTCAGCGCGCGCTCGCTGGCAGGTCAGGTCACCGCCGCGGACGCGACCCTGGTGCTGCCACCGGCACCACCGCCAGCGCCAGCGCCACCGGTGCCGCCGCCCGCCGAACCGGCACCCGCCGTACCGGCACCGCCGCCCGCGGCGCGCCCGGCACCGCCCCCGCTCGAACCCGCCGTCGAGGAGCTCGCCGACTCGGCGGGCCCCCGCGAATCCCCGGCGCAGACCGCCGGGTTCATCGCGGTGCTCGGCGTGCTGGTGATGATGGTCAGCGTCGGCGCGCTGTCCTCCGCCACCCGCCCGAGCAAGTGATCCCGGCGCACCCACCAGCACCGGACGATCCGCGTTCCCGGCCACGCCGGGGCGCACCACGTCGACTCCGAACAGGAACCCCAACCATGCGCACGAACGCTCGACTGCTCTTCGCGGCCGCCGCCGCGGTGCTCGCCACCGCCCTCCCGGTGAGTACCGCGGGCGCCGCCACCACCGGGCAGGTCCTGGTGTTCAGCACCGAACTCCAACCGGTGGACAGCTACGACGCGCCGAGCGGCTGCTACCGCGCGCCGCTGGCCGCGCACGTGCTGATCAACGACACGGACGAGCCGGTGCGGATCTACGGCGACCCGCTGTGCCTGACGGCGAGCCTCGTCGTCCAGCCCGGGCACGGCGCGCACGTGCCGCCCGGCACCGGCAGCTTCTCGGCGTGACCTCCGGGAACGCCGCGGGCGCCGGACACCGGGACATGCCGCGGGATCTCGTCGTGGTCGGGCTCGGCTACGTCGGCCTTCCGCTCGCGGCCGCCGCCTGCGCGGCCGGCCTGCGCACCGTCGGGCTGGACGTCTCCGCGGAGGTCGTGGCCGGGCTCGGCGCGGGCCGCTCGCACGTCGGTGACGTACCGAGCGGCGCGGTCGCCGAGATGGTCGCCGCCGGGTTCACCGCCACCACCGATCCGGACGTGCTCACCACCGCGGACACGATCGTGCTCTGCCTGCCCACCGGGTTGTCCGCGACGGGCGAACCCGACCTGAGCGCGGTGCGGGCCGCGGCGCACACCGCCGCCTCCCGGCTGCGGCCGGGCACGCTGGTGGTGCTGGAGTCCACCAGCCATCCCGGTACCACCGAGGAGGTCGTGCGGCCCATCCTGGAACGCGGCAGCGGACTGCGGGTCGGTGAGGACTTCCACCTCGTCTACTCGCCGGAGCGGATCGATCCGGGCAACGAGCGGTTCGCCATGCAGAACACCCCGAAGATCATCAGCGGTTGCACGCCGTTGTGCGCCAAGCACGGCGTCGCGTTCTACGGCCGCTTCGTCGACTCGCTCGTCGTCTCCCGCGGCACGCGGGAGGCCGAGATGGCGAAGTTGCTGGAGAACAGCTACCGGTACGTGAACATCGCGCTGGTCAACGAGGTCGCGCTGTTCTGCGACCGGATGGGCATCGACGTGTGGGACGTGCTGCACTGCGCGGGCACCAAGCCGTTCGGCTTCGCCCCCTTCCAGCCCGGCCCGGGCGTCGGCGGGCACTGCATCCCGGTGGACCCGCGCTACCTGGAGAGCAAGGCCCGCAGCGCCGGTTTCACCTTCGGCACGCTGTCCGCGGCGCGCGCCGTGAACGAGCGGATGCCCTCGCACGTGGTGCTGCGCGCGGCGGAACTGCTCGGCGGGCGCGGCCGGATGCTCTCCGGGTCCCGAGTGCTGCTGCTGGGGGTCGCGTACAAGCGGGACGTCGCCGACACCCGCGAGTCCCCGGCCTACCCGATCGCCCGCGGGCTGCGCGCCCAGGGCGCCGAGGTGTCCTACCACGATCCGAGGGTCGCCGAGTTCCACGTGGACGGGCATCCCCTCCGCAGAGCGCTCGAGCTCGCGGAGGCGCTGGCCGCCGCGGATCTGGTGGTCCTGCTGCAGGACCACTCCTGCTACGACCTCGTCGAGCTCTCCTCGTCGGGCTGCCTGCTGCTGGACACCCGGGGGAAGTCCGCGGGGACCGCGGTGACGCTGCTCTGACGTCTCCGGCCGGTTTCCACCGGCCGCATCGAGAAGAACTTGCGCGGTGCTTCGGCTCCGCGCGGGCCGGCCACCCCGATTCCGCGGGGCGGACGGAATTTCCTGTTCACCCATACACAGCTAGGAGGATGGCCATGAGCACGGCTATCGCGAACGACCGCCTGCGCAAGCGCTTCGCCAAGTGGGACCTGGACGGCAGCGGCAGCCTGGAGCGCAACGACTTCGTCCAGGAAGCCGAGAAGATCGCGCGTGCGTTCGACACGAGCGCCCAGAGCCCCCAGGCGCAGCTGCTGCGCGAGGCGTTCACCACGATGTTCGACCACCTGGCGAGCCGGGCCGGCCAGGCGCCCACGGGTTCGCTGTCGGAGGAGCAGTTCCTCCAGGTCGCCGAAGGAATGGTCACCCCGGGTGGCGAGGCCGACTTCGACCGGGTCATGCGCCCGGTGGTGCAGGGCATCGTCGGCCTGTGCGACAAGAACGACGACGGCGTGATCGACGCGGGCGAGTTCGCGTCCTGGCTGACCGCGGTCGGCGTGGACCGCTCGCAGGCCGCCTCCGCGTTCGTCGACATCGACACCAATGGCGACGGTGAGCTCTCGCTGGAGGAGCTGCTCGCCTCGGTGCGCGACTTCCACTTCGGCCGGTCGGACGTCGAGCTGCTGGGCTGATCCGCAGCGCGCGACAAGCGGCCGGTGACCACCCTCCCCTCGCGGAATGGTCACCGGCCGCCGTGTCGTACCGGCCGTGCGCCGGAGTCGCCGCTCCAGCGGGTCAGCGGGTCAGCACCGTTCGGGGACCACCACCGCCGCTTGCTCGAAGGTGAGCGTCTGCTCCGGGAACAGGTCGAGGTCCGCGCCGGTCCACGGGACTTCGGTGCGCACCAGGACGTTGTAGTGGTTCGGGTGGTGGCAGGCGTCGAAGCCGAGCACGGTGCCGACCACCCGCCCGCCGATGTGCAGCTCGTCGCCGCGGTCGAGCACGCCGGCGCAGCCGAACTCGGCGAAGCCGAGGAACCCGACGCGGTCCACGCGGGCGCCCGGGGCGGTGTCGGCGTGGTCGGTGGTGACGAGCTCGTGCACCTCCCCCGCCCGGATGCAGCGGCTGGCGTGCGGTTCGAGCGACATGCCCCGTTCGGTACGGCGGTGCCGCAGCACCTTGACGACGGTGGCGTGCAGCCCGCGCTTGCGGCCGTCTTCGTGCGGGTTCATCCGGAGCCCTCCTCGTTGGACGCGGCGTCCAGGAATTCGGTGCGGTAGACCGCGTCGACCAGTTCCAGCGCGGGCAACCCGCCGTCGGGACGCCGGTCGGCGGCGGTGTTGCCGGCGTCGAGCACGGCGCCGAAGTCGGCGAGGATGCCTTCGTACTCGTGCCACAGGGAGGTCTTGAACCCGTGATGGCCGTGCAGCATGTCGGCGCGGTGCGCGCTGCCGTCGGCGCAGCGGATCTCGACGTCCTTGGTCTCCCCGGGGTGCGACCAGTCGAGTTCGACGACGGCGGGAACCCCGGTGGCGGAGCGCAGGTCGACGACGGCCTGCCGGTCGAGTCCCACGTCGTCGCGGTGCACGGTGACCGCGGCCGGTTCGACGTCGCCGAGGAACAGCCGCACCAGGTCGAAGGCGTTCGGTCCGTTGTCGGCGACGCACCCGCCGCCGCAGCGGTCCGGGTCGAGGTACCAGGTGTCGCCGCCGATGTGCTCTTCGATGCGTTCGAGGTAGCGCACGGTCATCGCCTCGATGGGGCCGTGGCCGCGGAGTTCCTCGCGCAGCCGCAGCACGTTGTCGTTGTAGCGGCGGTGGAACGCGGTGAACAGCGGCGCGGTGACCGAGGCGAGCGCGGTGAGCGCCCGGGCGTCGGCGAGGTCGATGGCGAGCGGTTTCTCCACGCACACCGGAATTCCGGCCCGCAGCGCGTCGCGGCTGATGTCCGCGTGCACGTCGTTGGGCACGACCACGATCACCGCGTCCGGGGCGGTCTCGGCGAGCAGGTCGCCGTGGTCCCGGAAGACCGGTAGCCGGTCGCGGTGCGCGGCCAGCGCGGAGTCGTCCACGTCGCAGACGGCGGCGAGTTCCCAGCCGGGCAGCGCGTCCAGCGCGGCCAGGTAGTACCGGGAGATGGCGCCGAGCCCGATCACGGCGGCGCGGCGCGGCGCTGCGCTCACCGCACACCTCCGTCCACTTCGGACTCGTCGAAGCCGAGCTCGACGAGGTCGCGGTGCACCGGAGTGCGCAGCGGCACCCCGTCCCGGCGGCGCCGCGCGGCGCGTTCCGCCTCGTGCCAGCCGGGATAGCGCACCGGGTCCTCGGCCGCGGGCGGGCAGTCCAGCAGGGTGCCGAACAGGCTCCGCGCGTCCGCGGTGAACGCACCGCCGGGGCGCAGCAGGTCGGGTGCGATGGCCAGCACGAAGTAGCCGATGTCGTCGTCGCGCCCGTGCGGCCCGCCGTCGCCGTCCAGCGCGGCCGGGGCGGGGCCGACGCCGGCGCCGGGCAGCAGCGCGGAGAGCACTTCGACGACGAGTCCGAGCCCGAAGCCCTTGTGCGCGCCGGTCGCCGGGTCGCCGCCGAGCCAGCGCAGGTGCGCGCCGCCGCGGTCGAACTCGGCCGGGTCGGTGACGGGGTGCCCGGTGTCGTCGTCGAGCCAGCCGGGCGGGATGCGCTCGCCGTCGGCGGCCGCGATCCGGACCTTGCCGGTGGGCACCGCGGTGGTGCTCATGTCCAGCACGAACGGGTGGCCGTCGAGGGCGGGGGCGGCGACGGCGATCGGGTTGGTGCCGAGCATCGCGAGCGCGCCCAGCGGTGGCCGGGCGATCCGCTGCGAGCCGCAGTTGCTGGCGACGATGCCGATCAGGCCGCGTTCGGCGGCGCGGGCGGCGTGGAACCCCGCGCAGCCGAAGTGCGTGCCACCGCGCACCGACACCAGGCCGACGCCGTGCACCTGGGCGCGGTCGGCCGCGTCGTCGACGGCTTCGGCGGCGGCCCACAGGCCGAGCGCGCGGTGCGCGTCGAGCACGGCGCAGGCGCCGAGGTCGAGCCGCGTGGTCGGCTCCGCGGTGGGGTCCACCCGCCCGGAGCGCAGCTGCGGCAGGTAGAGCCGGGTGAGGTTGAACAGGCCGTGCGAGTCGAATCCGCACAGATCTCCGTGGCACAGCGCCTCCGCGGCGAGGCGCGCCCGGTGATCGGGTATCCCGTGCTCGGCGAACAGCCGCGCGGTGAACGCGTGCAGCCGCGCGTAGGACACCGTCGTTCGTTCCCCGGAGTGTGCGATCTCCGGCAGCAGCGTCATCAGGTGATCTCCTTCCCGGCACCGCCGTGGTGCCGCTTGGTGAACTCGGTGAGCACCGCCGCGACGGCGAGGGCGAAGTCGCGGAGTTCGGCGACGTCGGCGTGTTCGCCGTCGGCGTGCGCGTGGTTCGCCTCCAGCGATCCGGGGCCGAGGACGGCGGTGCGGGTGTCGGGGATGCCGTGCATCCAGATGGCGTCGCAGGTGAACGCGGGCAGCTCGTCGGGCCAGCGCGGGATGCCCGCGGCGGCGAACAGTTCGGCCACGTCCTGCTGGTCGGGCAGGCAGGGCAGGCCGCGCTTGAGCCAGTCGACGCGGGTGATGCCCGCGGCCTGCGCGGCGGTGCGGGCGAATTCCCTGGTGTGCGCGAAGGTGTCGGTGAACTCGCGGACGCCGCTGCGCACCGCCTCCTCCAGCGCGCGTTCGGCGGCGGCGCCTTCGGCGGCGGTGGCGTAGGACAGGTTGAGCAGCAGTCCGCCGCTGCCGTAGACCCGGTTGTGCCGGTCTCCGGTGCGCAGGCCCGCGATGCAGCAGCGCCCCGGCCGGTCCTGCGGGTCGAGGTGGCGGGCGAGGTGCTGGGCGAGGAAACCGAGCAGCACGGTCGCGTTGTGCCCGGCGGCGGGCTCGTCGTCGATGGCGCCGTGCCCGTCGACCCGGATGTGCGCGGTCGCCGAGGCGGTGGACCGGGGCAGGTAGCGCAGCCCGGTCGGTTCGCAGAACACGTTGAGCGCGCCGACGTGCCCTGCTTCGACCAGCGGCCGGGTGCCGTAGGTGCCCATCGCGCCGCCTTCTTCCCCGGCGACGACCTGCACGAGCACCCCGACGTCCTGCCCCAGTTCGGGGTTGGTGACGCGGGCGGCGCGGATTCCGGCCAGCAGCGCCACGGCGGGTCCCTTGGCGTCGATGGCGCCGCGCCCGGTGATCCGCTCCGCGGTGCGGGTGACGGGTTCCAGCCCGCCGACGGTGTCCAGGTGCACGTTGAACATGACGGTGCGTTCCGGCGGCAGTTCCGGTCCGAGCCGCAGCACGAGGCTGGGCTGGTCGGCGAGGAAGTCCGGGTCGCGGGCCGCGTCGCGCACGGTGCGCGGCACGTCCTCGCGGTCCAGCACCGCGGGGTCGGGGGCCGCGTGGTGCGCGGTGCGGAACCCGATCCGCTCGGCCGCCGCGGCGTAGGCCCGCTGCGCCCGCCACATCCGGGAGGGCGGGGTGGCGCCTTCGAGCGGGTTCACGGTGGGCAGCCGCAGCAGGTCCACCAGCAGGTCCAGGTCACCGGGTTCGAGCGGTGCGGTGCCCATCAGGTCCGGCCGGGCGCGGTGACCGCGGTGTAGGGCGCGCTGAGCCGCCCCAGCAGCCGTTCGAGGGCGCGGCCCGCGTCGACGAACCGGTCGGCGGCGGTCTCGTCCGCGCGGACCCCGTGGTGCGGACGGGCGACCAGGTGCGGTTCGAGGGAGTAGGCCCCCTCGTAACCGGAGTTCAGCAGCAGCCGCAGGCAGTCGGCGACCCGCGCGGTGCCCTCCCCCGGTGGCACGTACATCACGGCGCCGGGTGAGCCGGTGGCGTCCTTGACGTGCACGTGCGCGACGTGGCCGATGAGCGGGCGCAGCAGTTCCGGGGCGCTGTAGCCGTGTTCGACGCCGTTGCCGGTGTCGAACAGCAGCCGCAGCGACGGGACTTCGGCGAGCAGCCGCAGCGTCCGGTCGGCGTCGGTGGCGGCCCAGCCGGCGCAGTTCTCGTGCAGCAGCGCGACACCGTGCTCGGCGGCGCGTTCGGCGAGCTTCGCGACGCGATCGCGCGCGCGGGCGCCCCACTCGGGTTCGGGCAGGCCGTCGTTCGGGTAGGACATGATGCGCACGTACCGGCTGCCGAGGTCGCGGCACTGCTCGGCGAGCACGTCGAGTTCGCGCAGGTCGTCGTCGAACGGGGCGGTGATGGGCCGGGCCCAGTTCCCGATCCGGGAGGCGAGGCACACCACGTCGAGCTCGGCGGCGCGGACCTGCCGCACGGTGCGGCGCAGGTCGGCTCCGTCGAGGTCGGCGAGCGGGACGCCGCCGACGGTGCGCAGTTCGATCGAGCGCCAGCCGAGCCTGCGGACGGCGGCGAGCTGCCCGGTCAGGTCCGCGGCGGCTTCGTCGCCGAGGCCGGCGAGCCGGGGGCGCGGGTCATCCTGCATGGTCTGCGGTCCTCCTCCGCTGTCGTGCGGGACCGGTCCGGTCCCGGCAGTGCTGCTTCGCCGCCCACAGCAGGCGGACCACGTCGCGGTGGATCGCGAAGTGCCCGGTGGCGGCGGATTCGGTTTCCGGTCCGATGGCCTTGAACCGGCGGTAGGTGCGCAGCGTGAACTCGGTGAGCGCGTCGTCGGGGAACACGGACCGCTGCTCGTCGGCCTGCTGCTCGTCGGCCCGCTGTACGTCGGCGCCGTGCACGGTCAGCTGCGCGTGGTGGTCCTGGTCGCTGAGCGGGTAGTGCCCGACGGCTCGGCCGCGTTCGAACGAGAGCTCCACGCTGCGTTCCCGCACCGGCGTGGTCAGGTCGGATTCGATGCTGGTGCGGACGCCGCCCGCGTGCCGCAGCGCGAGCCGCGCGCCGCCCATGCCGGGGATCAGCACCTCGCCGCAGCGCATGTCGGTGCAGTCGGCGTCGACGAGGTCGGCGGGCCCGGCCAGCCGCAGCGCGACGCCGAGCGAGTGCGGGACCTCCACGTCGAACGCGGTCGGGTGCCCGCCGGTGGCGGTGGAGTGGGTGAACCGGGGCTTGTGCTGCCGGAAGGAGATCTCCCGCAGCGGTCCCAGCGGCCGGTGCCGCACCAGGTCGTCGAGCCTGCGGGTGAGTTCGGCGTCGAGCCAGTGCGCGACGACCGCGAGCCGCAGCCCGTGCGCGGCCCGCAACCGTTCGACCTCGGCGAGCGCGGCGAGGTCGGGCGCGACGGGTTTCTCCACGATGATGCGGCGGAAGCCGAGTTCGGCGAGCTCGCGCAGCAGGGCGGTGCGCTCGGTGGGCGGGGTGCACAGGTGCACCACGGTGCGTCCGGGCGGGACCAGTTCGGCGGCGGCTCGGACCGATTCGGCGGCGGTGACCCCGGGCGGGACGCGGCGGGCCGCGGGCGCCGGGTCGCAGGCGACGATCGCGCCGGGGTGGAACAGGTCGCGGTCGAGTCTCCTGGCCTGCGCCAGGACGCGGAGGTGCAGCCCGGCGCCTGCGCGCCCGAGCCCGACCACGAGTGAGTGCAGCATCGTGCTCCGTTGCTCCAGAGGGGTTCGAGGTTGTTTCCGGGATTCCGGAGTCCGCCGCATGCCGGGGTTCGGACCGGGGGATCCCGGCCGGGTTTCGCCGTTCTCCGCGAATTCGTTCCCGCTTCCGCACCGGTTCCGGAGTTCACGCCTTTTCCCGAACCGTCCACACGGGACGGATCGGGCGACCATTCGGGATGCGTGGCGGAATGCAGGTCGGCGACCGCGCGGGGCCGCCGGAGGGCAAGACTAACGATTTCCCCGAACAGCCCAGGAACCGGGTCCGCGCGCCACCCGCAGGTGATCACCGGAAAGGATGAAAAACGCGCTTCACGTTCCGGTGGCCTTTCGGATCCGCGCGGCGTTCCGCTACTTTGCCTAGCCGAAGATCCCTCCCCATTTCCCAGGAGTTGACCGTCGTGTCCCGCGGTGTGCATGACACCGGGACGCGGGAATTATCGAGCCCGCCGGATTCGTCCGCGCCCGTTCCGTTCTTCTCGCAGGCCCGCACGTTCGACCGGCTCTGGCCGGCCATCAGCGACCGCGTCGAAGCGGTCTTCGACAACGGCAAGTTCTCCCACGGCAAGCAGGTCGCCGAGCTGGAACGGCGGCTCTGCGAGTACACCGGCGCGCGGTACGCGATCGGCGTGAACAGCGGGACGGACGCGCTGGTCCTGCTGCTGCGGGCGGTGGGGCTGCGGCCCGGGGACGAGGTGGTGGTCCCCGCCTACTCGTTCGTGGCGACCGCGAGTTCGGTGGTGCTGGCCGGGGGCCGCCCGGTGTTCGCCGACATCGACCCGGTGACCTATGCGCTGGACCCGGCCGAGGTGGAGCGGGTCGCGGGCCCGCGCACCCGGTTCGTGCTGCCCGCGCACCTGTTCTCGCAGATGGCGGACATGAGCGCGGTGTCCCGGGTCGCGGCGCGGCACGGGCTGGTGGTGCTGGAGGACAGCGCCGAGGCGATCGGGATGCGCCAGGTCGGAGTGCACGCCGGGCTGCACGGCGCGGGCGGCGTGCTCTCGTTCTTCCCGAGCAAGACGCTCGGCGCGATCGGCGACGCCGGGGCGGTGCTGACCGACGATCCGCGGACCGCGGAGCTGGTCGCGGGGCTGCGCCACCACGGGCGGTTCGGGCACACCCTGGACCACTTCCCCGGCATCTCCACCGAGACCGCCCGGCCGGGCACGAACAGCAAGATGGACGACATCCAGGCGGCGGTGCTGCTGGCGAAGCTGCCGGAGCTGGACCGGGACATCGCGCGCCGCGCCGAGCTGGCCGCCGCCTACCGGGAGCGGCTCGCGGACGTGCCGGGGATCGTGCGGCTGCCGGAGGTCCTCGACCGCGGCCCCGGCTCGACGAGCGCCTGGTACGTCTACCTGGTCGAGGTGGAGCGCCGCGACGAGCTGGTCGAGTGGCTGGCCCGCGCGGAAATCGGCACCGAAACCTACTACCCCATTCCGCTGCACCGGCAACCCTGCTTTTCGGCGGATTATTCCGCGAAGGTTCCGCTGCCCCACGCGGAAGCGGCGGCGCGGCGTGCGGTGGCCCTTCCGCTCTACCCGGACCTCACCCTCGGGCAACTCGATCGGGTGTGCTCGTCGATCCGCTCCTTCTATTCCGGGAGGCGCGCGTGATGCGTTCCGAGATTCCGTTCTTCCCGCCCGATCTGTTCGAAGACGATCGCAAGGTGATGCTCGATATCATCGGCGAGATCGGTCGGGATCCTCGACAGAAATTCATCCTCGGTGAACAAACCCGGGAATTCGAGGAGCTGCTGCGCGACGATCTCGGCGCCGCCGACGTCATCGCCTGCGGCAGCGGCACCACCGCGCTCGGGCTGGTGCTGCGCGCCGTGGACGTCGGCCCCGGTGACGAGGTCGTGGTGCCCGCGTTCGGGTGCGCCCCGCTGGCCGGTGCCGTGCTGGAGGTCGGCGCCGTCCCGGTGTTCGCCGACATCGACCCGCGCACCATGGTGCTCGACCCCGAGTCGGCGCGGCGGCACATCACCCACCGCACCAAGGCGCTGCTGCCCGCGCACATGTTCTCGATCATGGCCGACATGCCCCGGTTCACCGAGCTGGCCGCCGAGCACGGCCTGCGGCTGGTCGAGGATTCCGCGGTCGCCCAGGGCGCGGTGCTGCGCGGTACGCCCGCCGGGTTGTGGGGCGACGCGGGCGTCTACTCCTTCGTCCAGGTCAAGTCCTTCGGCATGCCCGGCGAAGGCGGCGCCGTCGTCACCCGCGACCCCGAGCTGGGGCAGCGGGTCCGGATGCTGCGCAACCACGGCCAGCAGGAGCGGTTCGTGCACCGCGTCGTCGGCACCAACAGCCGGTTCGACGAGATCCAGGCCGCGTTCCAGCGCTACCGGTACCCGGGCCTGCCCGCCCGGCTCCGGCGGCGTGCCGAGATCGCCGAGCACTACACGGAGCGCTTCGCCCCGCTCGCCGAGCACGGCGTGCACCCGCCACCACCGGGCCGCGAGGGCCGCTGCCACTACGTGTACTGCCTGCTCGCCGAGGAACGCGACGCGCTGCGGGAATACCTCGTCGAGCACGGGATCGGCTCGCACGTGTACTACCCGCTGGCGCTGCCGCACCAGGCCGCGTTCCGGCCCTGGGCACCCGTGGACGAGCACTGGCCGAACGCCGAGCGGGCCAGCGCCCGCATCATCGCCCTCCCGATCTACCCGCACCTCACCGACGGGGACGTGACCCGGATCGCCGACGCGGTCTGCGAGTTCGCCCGCCACCGCCCGCGCGCGCAGGCGCCGGGCACCAGCCAGTCCGGAACAGGAGCAGCACGACACGATGACCAGTGACCTGCACGCCGCCCCCGAACGCACCGGGGCAGGCAGGCCGGAGAGCAAGGCCCGCACCTTCGCCCGCCTGGGCAAGCTCGACGTCTACGACTACTACCTCAGCGTGTTCGTGGTCGGCGCGGCCGCGCTGCCCGCCGCCGGGTTCGCCGCGGGCGCCGAGGCGCTGCCGATGCTGCTGCTGTTCCTGCTCGGCGAGGTCTGCACCCTGGTGGCGCTGGTGTCGTTCGACGACGTGACGGGGTTCCGCGACGGCAGCGACATCGCCAACTACGGGCCGAACGATCCGCTGCGCAAGAAGCTGCGCAAACCGCTGGTCTCCGGCGCGCTGACCGAGCGGGAGGCGCTGGGCTTCGGCTGGGCCGCCGCCGGGTGCGGGGCGCTGCTGTGGCTGGCGGCCGCCGTCGTCGCCCCGCACCGTCCGATGTGGACGATCGTGGTGATCGCGGTGACCTTCGTGATCGCGCTGCAGTACTCCTACGGGCTCAAGCTCAGCTACCACGGCTTCCAGGAGGCGTTCCTCGTCGCGCTGGGCACCGTGCTGGTGCTCGCCCCGTACGGGCTGGCGACCGGCGAGTTCTCCGGGTTCGTGCTGGTGCAGGCGGTGCTGTTCGGCCTCGGGCCGCTCATGTTCGGGGTGTACTCCAACACCAACGACGTCGCGGGCGACCGGGCGGTGGGCCGGCCGACGGTGGCGGCGCTGACCTCGCCGCGCGGCAACGCGCTGTTCATCGGGGCGCTGTCGCTGGGCGAGTTCCTGCTGTGCCTGGGCGCGTCGGTCAGCGGGGTGGCGCCGTGGTGGTTCGCGGTGCTGCTGCTGCCCGGCAACGCGCTGCGCGCCCGGCAGTACCAGCTCGGGTTCCGCGCCGGTGACATCATGCGCGCCCGCAGGCTCGGGTTCCGGGTGCACCGGCTGTACGTGGTGCTGCTGGTCGCGGCGAACCTGCTCGCGGCGTTCGGGGGTGCCACCGGATGAGCGACGAGCTGGACGTAGCCGTGGTGGGTGCGGGCATGGCCGGGCTCACCGCCGCCACCGAGCTGACCCGCGCCGGGCTCGACGTCCGCGTGTACGAGGCCGCCGAGCACGTCGGCGGACGCACCGCGAGCGCCCGCGTCGACGGGTACACCATCGACACCGGCGCCGAGCAGCTGTCGCCCCGCGGCTACCGCGCGACGTGGGAGCTGCTGGCCCGGGTCGGCGTCGAGGACCACGAGATCCCGCTGATCAGCAGCCCGATCTCGATGTGGCGGGACGGCCGCGCGCACCCCGGGGTCGCCGAACCGCGCGGGCTGCTCACCGGTGCCGGGCTGTCCCCGCTGGCCCGGGTGGACCTGGCCCGGTTCCAGATGTGGCTGTCCCGCCGCCGCGGCGAGTTCGCCACCGACGACCCGCAGCACACCCCGCTGGCCGACAGCTCCGTCGCCGACTTCGCCCGCCGGTACCACCCGGACCTGCACGACTACCTGCTGCAACCCGTCGCGGGCACCTTCTTCGGCTGGGACACCGAACGGTCCTCGGCGGCGGTGATGGTGTCGCTGCTGCTGGCGGTCGGCGACGCGTCGAACTGGCGGACCTACCGCGGCGGCATGGACACCTTGGCGCGGCGGCTCGCCGCCGGGCTGGACGTGCGGACCGGGCAGCGGGTGCACCAGGTCGTCTCCACCGGCTCCGCGGCCCGGCTGCACGTCGGCGACGAGGTGGTGGCGGCGCGCGCGGTGCTGCTGTGCGTGCCCGCACCGGTCGCCGCGCGGCTGCACCCGGGCGCACCGGAAGCGGAGGCGGCGTACCTGGAGGCCTGCACGTTCACCCCGGCGCTGAAGGTGAGCTGCCTGCTGGACCGGCCGCTGGCGCCGGAGCACGGCGCCCCGCCGTACGTGCTGCTCACCCCGGAGGCCGAGGACGAGGTGCTCTCGGCGATCCTGTTCGACCACCAGAAGCATCCGGACCGGGCACCGGCCGGCGCGGGACTGCTCACGCTGATGCCGAACGCGCGCACCACGGCGGGCCTGCTGGACCTGCCGGACGAGGAGGTCGTGGCGCGGCTGACCGGTGCCGCGGCCCGATACCTGCCGGAGCTGCTCGCGGCGAACCGCCGCAACTTCGTGCACCGCCACCCGCACGGCCTGCCGGAGGCCACCCCGCAGGCGCTGGGCCTGCGGTCCCGGTTCATGGCGCGCCGCTTGCGCCCCGTCGACTACGCCGGGGACTGGGTGATGCTGCGCCCCGCCAGCGAGGGCGCGGTGCGTTCCGGCGCGCTGGCCGCCTCCCGGGTGCTGAGCAGGCTGCGCGCCCCGTTGAGCATTCCGACCCAGGCGAGGAGCCGACGCATTGAAACCGCATGACATGGGCGTCCTGTTCGACGAGTGCGCGCGGCGCGGCACCGCGACGGCGGTGCGGCTGGACCGGCCGTTCGACATCGCGCCGGACGGCGGCTCGTCCTACGGGGTCGCGGAGCTCGCCGACCTGGTGCGGACCGCGGCCGGGTGGCTCGCGGCGGCCGGTGCGGGGCGCGGGGACCGGGTGGCGATCGTCAAGGAGAACCACTGGGACTACGACCTGCTGGCGTGCGCGGCGGTGCGGATCGGGGCGGTGCCCGCGCAGCTGTCCGCGGAGCTGTCGACGACGGCGCTGGAGCAGCTGCTCAAGCGGCTGGACGCGGCGGTGCTGGTGACCTCCGGTGCGCTGGTGCGGCGGTGCGCGGAGCAGGGCCTGGACCTGGTGTCCGCCGCGCGCACCGCGCTGCTGCTCGACGGGGAGGCGCCGGGCGCGGTGCGGCTGGACGAGGTGCGCGGCCGGTCCGCTCCGGCGCCGCGGCTGCGCCCGGACGACGCACCGCTGGTCATCAACCACACCTCGGGGACGACGGGCGTGCCGAAGCTGGTGGTGCACTCCACCCGCACGATCATCGGGCAGCTGGCGCGGTTCGAGTCGAATCCGGTGCCGGTGATCGGGGTGCGCCCCGACGACGTGGTGGTCAACGCGAGTTCCTACGCGCACGGCCGGACGTTCTGCTGGACCGCGGTGGCGCTGAGCAGGCAGCCGCGCGAGCTGGTGGTGCTCAGCTCGGCCGATCCGGACCGGGTCGATCCGGTGCTGCGCGCCTACCCGCCGACGATCGTGGAGGCGCTGCCCGCGTCCTACGTGCGGTTCCGGGCGCTGACCGAGCGGCTGGACAACCCGTTCCGCCGGGTGCGGCTGTTCATCAGCACCTACGACGCGGTGCACCCGCCGACGATCCGCGCCTACCTGCACGCCTCCGCGCACCGGCGTCCGCTGTGGATGCAGGGCTGGGGGCAGACGGAGACGGGGCCGCTGACGTTCCGCTTCCACACCAGGCGTTCCGCTGCCGGGGCGCGGAACCTGGGCCGCCCGATCCCGGTGAAGACGCGGCTGCGGGTCGTGGACCCGGACACCTTCGAGCCGGTGCCGCGCGGCACGCCGGGCCTGGTGTTCGCGCGGACCGCGGCGCGCTGCCTGGACTACGCGGGCGAATCGGAGCGCTGGGCGGCGAAGGCGCGCGGGCCGTGGTGGAACACCGGTGACATCGGCGTGCACCACCGGGACGGCCACGTGTCGCTGCTGGACCGCGAGGTGGACCGGACGCCGCGGCTGAGCTGCCTGGGGACCGAGGACGTGCTGGAGGACCGGCTGCCGCAGGCGCTGGAGTGCGTGCTGCTGGGCCGTCCCGGCGACCTCCCGCTGCCGGTGGTGGTGACCGCGGACGGAGCGCTGCCGAGCGGAGCGTGGCGCCGCGCGATCCGCGGACTGCCCGCGCTGGCCGAACCGGTGGTGCTGACGTGGGATGCGGTGCCGCGCACCGGTACCGGGAAGGTCCGGCGCGCCCTGCTGCTGGAGCGGCTCACCGGGAACACCGACACGCCCGGATCCGGCCGGTGGACGTGACGGTCCGGACGCGCGGAGGAGGAAGCCGGTGGTGACCGGGATCTACGTCTTCGATCAGCGGCGGGCGCACGGGCGGCACCGGCACCTGTCGGCGGCGCACGACCCGCTCACCCGCGCCCGCCTCGCGGAGACCGGGGTGGGTGACGGGTGGCACTGCCTGGACGTGGGTGCGGGCGACGGCGAGATCGCGCGGTGGCTCGCGGACCGGGTGGCGCCCTCCGGCAGCGTGCTGGCCACGGATGTGCGGCCGAACCCGCGGTCGCGGCCGCCGGTCGTCGAGCACGACGTCGTCACCGATCCGCTGTCCGAGGAGGCGTTCGACCTGGTGGTGGCGCGCCTGGTGCTGCGCCACCTGCCCGAGCGGGAGGCGGTGCTGGCGAAGCTGGTGAGTGCGCTGAAACCGGGCGGGTGGTTGCAGATCGACGAGTTCGACACGTCCTACGAGCCGCTGCTGCTGGCCGGGGACGCGGAATCGGCGCTGCTGTACGAGAAGTTCCTCGCGGCGAAGGCGACCGCGATGCGGGCGGCGGGGGTGGGCACCGACTGGGGCAGGCAGGTGCCGCTGGCGATGCACCTGGCCGGGCTGGTCGAGATCGACCCGCATCCGCAGGTGCAGCTGCGCCACCCGGGCAGCCCGGACCTGCTGCTGCTCGTGCAATCCACTGTGGACATGCACGCGGAGCTGGTGTCGGCCGGGATGACCGCGGGGGAACTGGACCAGGTGCGGGAGATCGTGCGGCACCCGGACTTCCGCGCGACGTCCTGCCTGATGTACTCGGTGCACGGCCGGAAGCCGGCGCGGTGAGCGGGGTACCCACCTCGACGCGCTCGGTGGCGCGGGTCGCCGCCGAGGTCCGCGACGTCCTGACCGGCGGGCCGGTCGACCCCGCTGTGCGCTGCGAGATCGACTGGTCCGGGCCGGTGCGGGCGGTGCTGCCGGACGAGGCCGCGGTGCAGGCGGCCTGCGGCATCATGCACGTGCACGGCAGGGCCGCCGGGCGTCCCGCCGCGCTGGGCGTCGACTACGCCTCGGTCGTCGCGGGCGTGCTGGCGAGCCAGGGCGAACTGGCGGCGGCGATCGCGCGGGCCCGGGGCGCGCGGATGGCACGGGTGCGCACCTCGGTGGCGGCGGCCGCGCTGCTCAGCGTGCAGCAGTACCTGGCGGTCGCGGCCACCGACGCCGACACCGCCGAGGACGCGGAACCGCGGCCGGAGCCCGGTGGGGCGCGGCCGCCGTTCACCACCGCCGACGGGGTGCGTTGCGAGCTGGAGACGCTCGACGCGGACCCGTGGCTGCGGTTCTGGCAGGCTCTCGGTGCCGAGCACGCCGCGATCGCGCGCGGCTGGGGCCCGTTCCAGCGGCGCTTCGGCACGGCGTGCTGCGCGCTACCGCCCGCCCTGCACGCGGCGGTGGGCCGCGCCCGGTTCGCCGAGGTGCTGGCCGCGGCGGCGGAGTCCGGAGTGGCGGTGCTGCCGGTCCGGGAGGATCCGGTGCCGCCGTGGGAGGTTCCCGCCTGCACCACCGCTCCCCTGGGCCGGCCCGGTGCCGCCCTCCGCCCGCGCGGTGGCCCCGCGCCCCTCGACGGCCTCGTCGTGGTCGAGTCGACCCGGCGGGTGCAGGGCCCGGTCACCGGGCACGTGCTGCGGATGCTCGGCGCCGAGGTGATCCGCGTCGAACCGCCCGGGGGCGATCCGATGCGCGGCATCCCGCCGACCGCCGGGGGCACCTCGGTGCGCTACCGCTCGCTCAACGACGGCAAGCGGGTCGTCGAGGTGGACATCAAGTCCGCCGCCGGGCGGCGGGAGCTGCGCGAGCTGGTGGCGGGCGCCGAGGTGTTCGTGCACAACTGGGCGCCGGGCAAGGCCGCGCAGCTCGGGCTGGACTCCGCCGACCTGGCGCGCGCCCGGCCCGGGCTGGTCTACGCGTGGGCGTCCGGGTGGGGCGAGGCGGCCGGGCCGAATCCGCCGCTGGGCACGGATTTCCTGGTGCAGGCGGGCGGCGGGCTGGCCGCGGCGCTGTCCCCCGCGGGCGACCCGGTGCGCCCGTCGCTGATGACGTTGACCGATGTGCTCGGCGGGCTGGTGTGCGCGCAGGGCGTGCTGGGCGCGCTGCTGCACCGGGTGCGCACCGGGGAGGGCTCACGAGTGGACACCTCGCTGTTCTCCGCGGCCGGGCTGGTGCCCCGGCCCGGCCGGCGCGCGCCCGATCCGCTCGCGGCTCCATTGTGGACTGAGGACGGTTTCGCCGTGCTGCCGCCGGGAATCGACCCCGCCACCGCGGCCGCCGCGTTCGGTCCCGGCGACCTCACCACCCGGTTCCGCACGCGCCCCACCGCCGAGTGGGTCCGCCGCGGCGCCGAATCCGGGGTCGTCGTCACCCCGGTGTGCGCGGACCTGCGCGAGCTGACCACCGACGACCGGTTCGCCGCCGCGCTGGGCCGCGCCGACGACCACGTGTTCCCGTTACCTCCCTGGGAGTTCTCATGATCGACAGCACCGATCGGGTCGCCATCGGCGACCTGGTGCCCGCCGCGCTGCGCGCGCGGTGGGTCCGGGACGGGCACTGCCCGGGCCGCGACGTGCACGCCCTGTTCCGCGAGCAGGTCCGCGCCCATCCGCACCGGGAAGCGGTGCTCGACGCCGACGGCGTGCTGGACTACGCGGCGCTGGACCGCGAGGTGGACCGGGTCGCGGCGGCCCTGGACCGCGCGGGGATCGGCGCGGGCGACGTCGTCGGCATCCGGCTGCCCAACGGCAGTCGGATGGCCATCGCGGAACTCGCCGTCGCCGCCGTCGGCGGTGTGGTCCTCGCCTACCCGGCGGGGCGCGGATTCCGGGACACCCGCAGCCTGCTGGGCCGGTCCCGGGCGGCCGCGGCGATCTTCGGCACCACCGAGGACGCCGACGACGCACGTGCACTCCCCTACCTGCGCCGCGCCTTCACCTTCGGTGCCGGGGAATCCGGCCCGCGGTCGCTGGACGACGCCCCGGCGGCGCGGTGGGCGGCGCGGGAGCACGACCCGGAAGCGCCGGTGCGCATCCTGGTCACCTCCGGTTCCGAGGCGGAGCCGAAGATGATCGCCTACTCGCACAACGCGATGGCCGGGGGCCGGGCGAACTACGTGCGGGCCCTCGCGGAAGCCGGGCCGGTGCCGATGCGGGCGCTGCTGCTGATGTCGATGGCCTCGTCCTACGGTTCCTGCGCGACGCACGTCGCGATCGCCGCGCTGGGCGCCACGCTCGTGCTGCCCGGCGGTTTCGACGTGGCCCGCACCTTCGAGCTGATCGGGCACCACCGGCCCGGCCACGTGTTCGGGGTGCCGACGATGCTGCGCCGCCTCGCCGACCACCCGGCGGCCCCGGACGAGGATCTCTCCTCCGTGCGCGTCGTCGTGTCCAGCGGAGCCCCGCTGTCCGACGTGGCCCGGGATGCCGCCGCGGACCGGTTCGGCGCCCGGGTGATCAGCGTGTACGGCTCCTCGGACGGCATCAACTGCCACACCGCCCGCACCCCGAGCGCGCCCGGCACCGGCCTGCCGGACCCCGCCGTCGCCGAGATCCGCGTCGTCGACGCCGCCGAGGACGAGGTGCCGCGCGGGGAGAGCGGCCAGATCCTGGCCCGTGGCCCGATGACCCCGCTGAGCTACGTCGCCGACCCGGAGCTCGACGGCCGCTACCGCACCGCGGACGGCTGGGTGCGCAGCGGGGACCGCGGGATGCTCGACGAGCACGGCAGGCTGCACGTGCTGGGCCGGTTGCGCCAGGTCGTCTCGCGCGGCGGATACCACATCAGCCCGGCCGAGGTCGAACGCGAGATCGCCGCGCACCCGTCGGTCGTCGACGTGGCCTGCGTCGGGATCCCCGACGACGACCTCGGCGAACGGCTGTGCGCCTGCGTGAGCCACACCCCCGGCACCGCGGAGCTCACCCTCGACGCGCTCACCGGATTCCTGGAGCGAGACCGCGGCCTGGAACGCCGCAAGCTGCCGGAATTCCTGCTGGTATTGCCCGAACTCCCCCTGGCACCGACCGGCAAGGTCTGCCGCCGCACCGTCACCGCGCTCGCCACCGAGCGCACCACCGCACCGGGAGGAACCCGATGACCACGCTCACGCCCCGCCTCGACCTGCTCGCGCTCACCCCGGACGACTTCGCCGACCTGCAGCGGCTGGCCGAGCGGTCCGGTGCCGCCGCGCAGGACGCCGGTCTGGACCCGGTCCTGCTGGAGCTGGTGCGGTTGCACGCCTCGCAGCTCAACGGCTGCGCGTTCTGCACCGGCCTGCACACGGTGCGGGCGCAGGAGCTCGGCGCGTCCCGGCAGCGACTGGACGCGCTGGTCCGCTGGGCCGGCTCGTCCGAGTTCACCGCGCCCGAGCGGGCCGCGCTGCAGCTCGCCGAAGCGGTCACGCTGCTGCCCGGCGGACAGGTCCCCGACGAGGACTACCGGTCCGCCGAAACCCACTTCGACCAGGCCCAGCTCGCTCACCTGCTGTGGACGATCAGCCTGATCAACACCTTCAACCGCCTCGCCATCGGATCCGCGGGGGTGCGGGGATGAGAGCGGCCGCCCCCGACCGGCGGCCGCTGCGATCCCGGCGCTAGTGGAAGGTGATGTCGCCGTTGATCACACCGCCCTGGAACGACTTGCGGGACGATCCGTTGATCACGTTCTGCACGCTGGGCTGCGGGGATCCGTCCGGCTGCGGGGATTCCGCCGCGGCGCCTCCCGCCCGGCCGTCGTCCCGGGCATCGCCGGGGTGCGTCGGCCGGTCGTCCGGTGCGGAGCCGTCGGGGCCGGGCAGGAACCGCTGCACGAGGCCGGGGTCGCAGCCGGGCACGCGCACCCACGCGGTCTCGTCGTGCTCCTTGTTGCCGACGTGCAGCGGGACGAACTCGTCCTCCTGCAGCTCCCGCACGTGGTCACCGCTGAAGGCGACCTTCTTCGCGTGGTCGGACACGATGAGCGCGGTGGCGATCCCGCGCTCGGCGCGGCAGCGGCCGAACAGCTGCTTGAACGCGTCGGCGTCGAGCATCCGGGTCAACGTCACCTTCGACCGCTCGTAGTACGCGCCGCCGTGCACCGGGCCGGATTCCACGGCGACCCGCAGCAGGATC
Source organism: Saccharopolyspora sp. NPDC047091 (assembly GCF_040643635.1). Classification (NCBI taxonomy): domain Bacteria; kingdom Bacillati; phylum Actinomycetota; class Actinomycetes; order Pseudonocardiales; family Pseudonocardiaceae; genus Saccharopolyspora; species Saccharopolyspora sp. NPDC047091. The sequence goes on along the minus strand of NZ_JBEYUS010000010.1, from coordinate 104,891 downwards.
TCCGGTTTGCGCCGCTGGTTCCGGCGGATCGCGGCCGATTCGAGCTTCGCGGCCGCGTCGAGCACCGATCCCAGCAGGGAACCGGGCAGCGTCAGCAGCGCGCCGTCGCCGGTCGAGTCCCAGCTGAGCACCTCGTCGCGGCTGATCTCGGCCGTGGTCAGCGCGGTGTCGAGCAGTTCGGCGATGGCGGCGGGGATCTCCTCGGCGTGGTAGCCGGGGATGCGCGCGGAGCCGACGACGTCGACGCCGAGCAAGGTCCGGGTTGGGGACACGTGTGGCACTGAAATCCTCCAGACGAGTGATCACGTTCGGAGGAGCCATCGTGGAACGGGGTCACCGCCCGCACTCCCGGATTTCCGGGGGTATCAGCGATCCGGCTGGATCAGCTCGTCCAGCCTCGCCGGGTCGACGACCGTGAACGTGCACCGGGCGGTGCGGATCAGGCCTTGCTCGCGCAGTCTGCGCAACTCGTCCTCGACGTGCTGGCGGGACGCTCCGAGCACGCCCGCGATGTCCTCCTGCGTGAGCCCGTCGACGCGCGCTCCGGCGTCGGTGCGCCGCCCGAACCGGTCCGCCCAGAACCGGAGTTCCCGCGCGAGCCGCACCAGCAGCGTCCGGGTCTGCCACACCTGGCGCTCGTCGAGGATCTGCTGGCGCCGCCGCAAGGTCTCGTGGACCAGGTCGCGCACCGATCGGTGCTGGTCGTGCAGGTGCAGGAAACGATCCGCCGGGAGGCGCCACCCGTGCCCCGGGGAGAGCGCGACGACGCTCGCGGTGCGGACCTCCGCGTACATCGCACCGATGTCGCCGAGCAGTTCCCCTGGACCGCACACCCCGGCGATCGGCTGACCCCCCGCCCGGTCCGGCAGCACGATCTTGACCAGGCCGGCGCCGAGGAGCACCACGTCGGTCGCGGCATCGCCGACGCTCATCAGCCGGTGGTCGCGCCGGAACACGAACGCGCCGCCCGCGTCCCGGAGGGTCGTCCTGCCTTCGTCGGCTCGGTTGTCCCGCACGACCGGAATTGTCCGGCACCGGGGCCCCGATGACGACGACTCGCCGGACGACGCCGCGCACTCCACCCGGACGGCCCAGCAAGAGCCCCGGTGATCCCGTGCCGCTGCGGATTCCCGTCCCGCGGCGACGACGCCGGGCGGGCTCAGCAGTGGTCGAAGACGTGGGCGGGGTCCGCGGGCGGCACGAGGTCGTGGTCGCGCAGCGTGGTGGTGGCGGGGGTCTCCGGGTCGGCGCAGACCTCGGGGAAGGTGCCGCGCAGGTCGTCGGCGTACTCGATGTCGAGCACCAGGCCGCCGTAGTGCTCGGTGTAGTCCGCGCACTCGGTCCAGCGGTGGCAGCTCTCGGCGATCGCGAAGTCGTAGCCGGCCTCGTCCTTGCCGCGCACACCGAGGTCGGGGGCGTTCTTCTGCGCCACGGCGAGCCCGGCACCGTGCGCGGCGTCGACCAGCAGGCGCGCGAAGGTGAGGTTGTCGTCGGCGTCGAGCGCCCCGTCGGAGCGGGTGTAGGAGTCGAGGTTGTCCAGTTCCACGGAGTCGAAGCCGCGGGCGGCGCAGTCGGCCACGGTGGCGCCGATGATCTCGGCGAGCCGGGTGCGGTGCTGTTCGGTGGAGGTGTCCAGCAGGAGTTCGTCCGGCCAGTCCGGATCGATCACCGGTTCCCCGTCGGGCCCGGACAGCACCAGGTCGCGCCGCTGCTCCAGCCAGAGGTCGCGGTCGGCCGGTTGGGTCTGGAATCCGTTGACGTAGCAGATGTTGTGCAGCCCCGGCACCGGTTCCGCGGTGCTGTCCCTGGTCACGACGGTGACTCCGGCGGGCGGCGGGTAGGCGCCGCCGAGCTGGTAGTCGTGCACGCCGCCTACAGGTGGCGCGCTGCGGTCCGGGCCGGTGGGAGCTTCGGCGGCGATGTCGCGCACCACCGGCTGGTCCGGCTCGGTCCCGCAGGCGGCCAGTGCGAGCACTGCCGCGCCGAGCACGGCGCAGCGCGTCGCCAGCGGTGCGCAGCCCATTCGATCCACTCCTCGAGCGCAGGCCGCGGTGCCGATCACCGCGAACTCCGGAGATCAGCTTAGGCCGCGGCCCCGCCGCGCTCGCCAGGTCGAACGGCGCACCGGGTGAACGCCGCAGCTGCGCCGTCCGCCCGGTCGAACGACCCCGGATCGCAATCGCCCGTTCGGCCCAATCCGGGCGGCAGCCGCAGATTTCGGCGCCACGGTCAAGGAATCCGGCTCGACTCCACTCGAAGGGTGGGTGCTCGCTAGTACGCCGTCATGCCCGCCGCGGCGGCCGGTCCCACTGCTCGCCCCACCGACGACGCAGGGAGTGTGCGATGCACGAGGGATTGGTCGAGCGGGTTCGACAGCTGGTGGACGAGCAGGCACCGCGGGACCCGGAGGTGGCGGCGATCGAGCTGGACCTGCTGATCGCCAGGTTCGGCCGCACCGAGATCGCGGCGGCGCTGGCGATCGTGGCCCCGGTGGAGATCGCGGGCCTGGTCCGGCACGGCCGCTGACGTTCGCTCACCTCGCCCGCACGCGGCGCGGTGGCGCCACCGCGCGCCCCCGGGATCGGTCGGCTCCCGGGGGCGCGGTGCGGTCGAGGCGCCGGTAGACGAGTGCGGCGGCGAGCAGCGCACCGGCCAGCACCAGCCACGGCGCCGTGCCGGACACCGCGAACAGCACGGTGTTCAGCCCGGGTCCGACGGCGCTCGCGATCCCCCACACCAGCTGGTAGCAGGCGCCGTAGCGGCCCGCGCCCGAGCCGCCGGCGAAGTCGAGCACGATGACCATCGCCACCGCCCCGAACAGCGCCTGCCCGAGGCTGAACACCAGAACCAGCACCACCAGCAGCAGCGCCGCGCCGGACACGTTCCGGCCGACGAGCAGCAGGAATCCGCCGAGCGATGCGGCGACGAGCAGCGCGGACCGCGCCATCAGCCGCATCGGCGCCCGTCCCCTGCCCCAGCGCAGGACGACGGGCTGGAACGCGGGGATCGCCAGGCAGGACAGCACGTACGCGACCGGCGGCAGCCACAGCGGCAGCCCGAGCCAACGCAGGTAGATCGGCAGGATCGATTCGAACGCGACGGCGGCGAGGGTGAGCGCGAGGGTCGCGCCGGTGAACGCGAGGAACCGCCGGTTCGCGAACACCTCGCGGTACCCGCGGGTCACCGCGGCCGACGGCCGGTGCCGCGGGGCGCGCGCGCCGATGCGCCGGAACAGCAGGCCGGCGACGGCGAATCCGGCCGCGTTGAGCAGCGGTATCGCCGTCCAGAACACCGGCCCGGACCACTGCTCCAGCGCGGCGCCGACGGCGACGACCAGGGCGCCGAGCCCGAGTCCCATCGTGCGCAACCCGTTGAGCAGCGCGAAGAACCGGCGTCGCGCCTGCTCATCGGAGGTGATCCCGGCGACGAGCCCGCCGTGCGCGGCCCAGTAGAGCCGGTCGCCGAGGCTCACCCCGAACGCGATCACCACCACCGCGGCCGGGGTGTCGGCCCACAGGTAGGCGGGGAACACCAGCGCGCGGATCGCGCAGCTCAGCACCGCGGCCGGGTAGGGGCCGACGCGGTCGGCGAACGCGCCCGCGGCGAGCCCGCCGAGCACGAGCGCGGCGAGCGATCCGGTGCTGAGCGCGGTTCCGGCGGTGGCCAGCGGGATGCCGCGCCCTTCGGTGAAGTACAGCAGCGAGAACGTCACCCACACCCCGGAACCGATGGTGTCGACGACCATCGCGGTGAGGAAACCGCGAGGTCCTGCCCGGTGCGGCGGTACCGCGGTGCCGGGCCGGTTCGCCTGCTGCATCGGTCTCCTCCGGTCACCGGTGTCCGCCGCGCGCCGGGGCGCCGCGCGGTTCCGACGGGGTGGTCCCCCTGGCGGGCGGGGCCTCGGCGGGGCGCGATGCGGCGCGGTGGGGCCGGGTGCGGTGGCCGCGACGGCGTCGTCGGGCCTGGTTCGGGCGCGGCCGGGCGTTCGCCGCCTCCGGGGTGGCCGTCGATCGCGGCGGTTGCCGAGGATCGCGGGGGGAAGATCGCGGCCGCGCGCCGCTTCACGTTAACCGCGGAGCGGGTACCGATCCAGGAATGTCACACCCTCGGATCAATGGTGTCTGGAAATGAGATGGGGCCCGCTCGATGAATACCGTCTCGGCGATTCAGAAGTGACATCGCCGCAGTTCACAGCGCTTTTTGCGACCTTCGAAAAAGTGCGTCGGTCGCGTGGTGAATTCACCTCGGGTCGCCATTTTCGGATTCACCGAACGGCCGCTCTCCCGTTCGCGACGATGCGATCCAGCAAGAATTATCAGCCTCGCGGGAATTCCGCACGCCGCACTTCCGGCGGAGCCGGTGGCGACGCCGCGCCCCGCGGGGCGCCCGCCGCAGAAGTCGATCAAGATCCACAGTGGACCTCGCCCCACGATCACCCGCCGCACCGCGAGCCACCTGCGGTGCGACCGCACCCGCGGGACAACTTGACTCGTCAACCAGGCGTTTTCCCCGGTACCGCCACCCGCCGCCGCGTCCACGACCGGCCACAGTGGCGCGAACGCGGCCCGGACCGGGGATAACGAACCGGGTACCGCCGGACGTGAGACGATCTCCGTCCCTTACCCTCTCGCTCGTGAGGGAAGAACGAACTCTGCTGCACGAGCTGGTCGACCAGCTGCCGGACGACCGCCTGGGCCAGGCCGTCTCGCTGCTGGAGAAGCTGGTCAGCGTCTCGCTGCGGCGCAACTTCAAGACCGAGGACAAGTCGGAGCCGCACGACCAGCGCTGGAACTAGCGCGGGTCAGACCGGGACCAGCGCGGTCGCGGCGCGCGGAACGCACTCGCACACCACCGGCAGCGGCGCGAACCGCTCGCCGTCGGCGTACCCGACGACGCCTGGAGTGGACAGCCGCACCCGCCGCGCCCGGTAGGTCGTGACCTCCGGGCGCGCCACGTGCGTGCCCGGGTAGATCGTCGGCAGCAGCCGCACCAGCCGGGCCAGCGGGACCGCACCGAGGACGGTGACGTCGAAGAGCCCGTCGTCGGGCACCGCGCCCGGGCAGACCCGCATGCCGCCGCCGTAGCTGGCGCCGTTGCCGACCGCCACCAGGACACCGCTGGTGGACACCCGTTCCCCGTCGAGCTCCAGCTCGTAGTGCAGCGGCCGCAGCGCAGCCAGCTCGGCCACCAGCGCGAGGTTGTAGCGCAGCTTCCCGCGCGGCCAGCGCAACCGGTTGGTGCGCTCGGTGACCTTCGCGTCGAAACCACCGGCGAACACGGTGCCGAACCAGCGGTCCCCGGCGCGCCCGAGGTCGATCGGGCGCGCCACCCCGTCCAGCAGCACGCGGGCCGCGGCGATCGGATCGTGCCGCGGGACGCCGAGCATCCGGGCGTGGTCGTTGCCGGTGCCGGACGGGATCACCGCGAACGGCGTGCCGGTGCCCGCCACCGCTTGCAGCGCCAGGTTGACGATGCCGTCACCGCCGCACGCCACCAACGCCCCGGTTCCCGCCTCGACGGCCCGGTAGGCCAGCGCCTGCGCCTCGGCCGCGTCCCGGCCGACCAGGACCCGCACCGACACCCCCGCCCCGCGCAGGAAGTGCAGCGCGCGCAACGCGACCGCCGCGCCCCCACCCTGGCCCGAGCTCGGGTTGACCAGCAGCGCGATCTCGTCGATCACGGGATCAGCTTGCCCGGGTTGAGCACTCCGGCCGGGTCCACCGCGGACTTCACCGCCCCCAGCACCTGCACGCCGAGCTCCCCGATCTCGTCGGCCAGCCACGGCCGGTGGCCCAGGCCGACCGCGTGGTGGTGGGTGATGGTGGCCCCGACCCGGCTGATCGCCGCCCCCGCCGCGTCCTTCGCGCGGCGCCACTGCCGCACCGGGTCCTCGGCGCGGGCGCAGACGACGGTGAAGTACAGCGAGGCCCCGGCCGGGTAGACGTGCGAGAGGTGGCAGAGCACCAGCGGCGGCGTGCCCTGCGCCGCCAGCGCCTCGGTCACGGCCTCCTGCACGGCGGCGCGGGTCTCCGCCAGCCGGGACCAGGTGGTCGCCGTTTCGAGGGTTTCGGCCAGCGCGTTCACGTCCAGCAGCGCGTCCCGCAGGTACGGGCCGTGGTAGCGGCCGTGCGCCCAGCTCTCGGCGGGTTCGGCACCGAGCGGTTCGCCACCCGCCTCGGCCAGCAGCGCCCGCGCCCGCGCGGACACCGCGACCCGCGCGCCCTCGTACCGGGTGATCAGCAGGCAGCCGCCGGGGCCGCCGCCCTCTCCGACGTCGTGCGCCGCGGACAGGTTGATCCAGGTCTCGGTCTCGTCGGACAGCCGCGCGACGGTGGGCAGCGCCTCCTCCTGCGCCAGCCGCCGCAGCGCCGCCGAGCCGGCGTCGAAGTCGGGGAACGACCAGCCCTCGGACTCGACCTCGGCGGGCACCGGGTACACCCGGGCGGTCACCTCGGTGATGATCCCGAACGCGCCTTCCGAGCCGAGGAACAGCTGCCGCAGGTCCGGCCCGGCCGCCGACGCCGGCGCCCGGCCCAGGTCGAGCTCGCCGCCCGGGGTGGCGACCCGCATCCGCAGCACCGCGGCGTCGAAGCGCCCGTAGCCCGCCGAGGCCTGCCCGGAGGAGCGGGTGGCGGCGAAGCCGCCGATGCTGGCGTGCTCGAAGCTCTGCGGGAAGTGCCCGAGGGTGAACCCGTGCTCGGCCAGCAGCGCTTCGGCTTCCGGTCCGCGCAGCCCGGCCTGCAGGGTCGCGGTGCGCGAGTCGGCGTCGACGGCCACCAGCCGGTCCAGCCGTCGCAGGTCGAGCGAGATCAGCGAGGTGAAGCCGCCGCGCTCGGGCTCCACTCCCCCGACGACGCTGGTGCCGCCGCCGAACGGGACCACCGCGATGCGATGCTCGGCACAGCGGGCGAGGACCGCGCACACCTGGTCGTGGTCCGCGGGCAGCACCACCGCGTCCGGTGCGGCCCCGGCGTCGCCGGCGCGGCGGCGCAGCAGGTCGGGCGTGCTCTTGCCGCCGGCGTGCAGCAGCCGGGTCTCGTCGTCGGTGCGGATCGCGTCGTCGCCGACGATCCCGGCGAGGGCGGCCCGGGCCTCCGCGGGAAGCCGGGTCTCGCCGAGGCGCACTTCGGACCGGTCCACCGAGGGCGTGTCGCGGTGCTCGACGCCGAGGAACGCCTCCAGCAGGCCGCGCACCTGGTCGGACACCGGGGTCGCCGCGTCGGTGGTGCCCCAGGCGTTCCAGGCCAGATCCGGGGTGCGGTGCTCAAGCTCAGTCATGCGTTACAGTTTTACACATGACGTCAAGTCGTAACGACGAGGCGATCCTGGACGCCGCCGCGCAATGCGTGCTCGCCGTCGGGATGCGCCGCACCACCCTCGCCGAGATCGCTCGCCGCGCGGGCGTGAGCAGGCCGACGGTGTACCGCCGCTGGCCGGACGTGCGGACGCTCTCGGCCGACCTGCTCACCCGCGAACTCGTCGCGCTGCTGCCCGCCGACACCGGGGGCGGATCGCGCGCCGACGGCGTCGAGCGGATCGTGCGCACCGCCTCCGCCGTGCGCGACCACCCGCTGTTCCGGAAGGTCCTGGAGACCGATCCCGAACTGCTGATCACCTACGTGTTCGACCGGCTCGGCACCAGCCAGCACCACATCCTCGACGTCCTCACCGGCGCCATCCGGCACGGGCAGCAGGGCGGCTCGATCCGCGCGGGCGATCCGGACGAACTCGCCGCGATGGTGCTGCTGCAGGTGCAGTCCGCGGTGGTCTCCGCCCGCATCGTCTCCGACGTGCTGCCACCGGACCGGCTCGACGAACAGCTGCGCACCGCGCTCGACGCCTACCTGCGCCCCGAGGAGGGAGCACGATGACCGCCCTGAACGCCGCCCGCCGCACCCGCGAACTGGCCGAGCTCGCCGAACACCCCGAAGTGGACCTGCTCGTCGTCGGAGGCGGGGTGACCGGCGCCGGAGTCGCGCTGGACGCCGCCTCCCGCGGGCTGCGCGTCGTGCTGGCCGAGAAGCACGACCTCGCATTCGGCACCAGCCGCTGGAGCTCGAAGCTGGTGCACGGCGGGCTGCGCTACCTCGCCTCCGGAGCCGTCGGCATCGCCTACGAGAGCGCGGTCGAGCGCCGGGTGCTGATGGAGCGCACCGCCCCGCACCTGGTCCGCCCGCTGCCGCAGCTGCTGCCGCTGGTCGGCGGGATCGGCGCGGGCCGGGCGGCGCTGGTCGGGGCCGGATTCCTGGCGGGCGACCTGCTGCGCCGCGGCTCCGGCACCTCCGGGGCAACGCTGCCCGCGCCGCGCCGTGTCTCCCGCGTCGAGACGCGGCGCATGGTGCCCGCGGTGCGCCAGGACCGGCTGCGCGGCGGGCTGCTGTCCTGGGACGGGCAGCTGGTCGACGACGCGCGGCTGGTCGTCGGGATCGCGCGCACCGCCGCCGCGCACGGCGCGACGGTGCTCACCCGCTGCTCGGCCGAGCAGGTCACCGGCGAGGGCGCGGTGCTGCGGGACCACCTCGGCGGCGGCGAGATCCCGCTGCGCGCCCGCGCGGTGATCAACGCGGCCGGGGTGTGGGCCGGTGCGGTGGCACCCGGCCTGCGGCTGCGGCCGAGCCGCGGAACGCACCTGGTGGTCTCCGACGAGCTGTTCGGCGGGCTGGGCGCCGGGCTGACGGTGCCCATCCCGGGGACCACGAACCGGTTCGCGCTCGCGCTGCCCGCCGGGAACGGCCGGGTCTACATCGGGCTCACCGACGAGGAGCAGCACGGCCCGATCCCGGACGTGCCCACCGCCGACGAGCGGGAGGTCGGGTTCCTGCTGGACACGGTGAACTCGGTGCTGGCGCGGCCGATCCGGCGGGACGAGGTGCTGGGCACCTACTCGGGGCTGCGCCCGCTGCTGGACGGCGGGGAGGGTGCCAGCTCGGACCTCTCCCGCGAGCACGCGGTGCGCACCGGACCGGACGGGGTGATCAGCGTGGTCGGCGGGAAGCTGACCACCTACCGGAAGATGGCGCAGGACGCGGTGGACGCCGCCGGGATCGCGCGGCGGCCGTGCCGCACCGGGAACCTGCCGCTGCTCGGCGCCGCACCCCGCACTCGGTTGTCCACTGTGGATGCTCCGCGGGACCTGGTCGCCCGCTACGGCACCGAGGCACCGGCCGTGGTCGCCGCGGCCGACGGCGATCCGCGGCTGCTCGAACCGATCGACGGGCTCGGCGTCCGCCCCGCCGAACTCCGCTTCGCGGTGCGCAGCGAAGGCGCGCTCGACGTCGCCGACCTGCTCGACCGCCGGACCCGCATCGGCCTGGTACCGGCCGATCGCGAGCGCGCGGTCCCCGCCGCGGAGGAGGCGCTGCGGGCGGGCTGAAGACGGGCTCCCCGCCGCCGCACACGGCGAGGAACCCGACCCTTCACCCCGATCCGCGGACGCGCTCCCGCGGCTCGGTCTCCGCCCACCGCCGCGCGGCGGCGCGATCCAGCGCCCCGTCGGCGATGAGGACCCGCAACCCGCGCGCCAGCACGGCGCCCGGGGCGAGGACCACCGGTTCCCGGGACGCCAGCTGCGCGCCGACGCCCGGGTAGTCGGACGTGCGCACGAACCACGGGTCGGGTTCGGCGCCGGTGAACACCAGGGTGTGGTCCCGGCCCGCCCAGGCGAGCCACGGCGCGGTGCGGTCGTGCACCTCCGCCTCGCCCGCGGCGTCGGCGGTGAACGGCTCGCCGGCCCCGGGCAGGCGCCAGAAGAAACCGCCGTACCCGGCGCCCGCCCGGCCGTTCGTGGCGGGACTGCCGATCCTGATGTCCCGCCCGGTGGGGTTGGTGAGCTCGGCGCGCACGTCCAGCTCCCAGCCGTCCGCGGCGGGCAGGCTCCGCAGCAGGCGCCGTTCGGCCAGCAGCACCGAGCCGTCCGGCGCGCACCAGTGCAGCCGCTGCCGGAGCTCGTTCGGGCGGACCTCGTCGAAACCGAGGTGCTCGATCCGCCCGTGGTCGGCGCGCTGCACGTAGCCGAGCCCGCGCAGGTAGGTGGCGCCGCCCCACAGGTTCCAGCCGTCCACGTCCTGCGCGGCCAGGGAGAACCCGAGGTGCCACGGGTGATCCGCGGGCCGCACCGCGGTCACGGCGGTGCCGCGGAGGGTGCGCACCGGGTGCAGGTGCGGGCGCGGGCCGAGGTGTGCGGGCAGGTCCGCCCCATCGCGGTAGCCGGCGACGACCGCACCACCCAGCCGCAGGTCCGCGATCATCGCGCCACCGCCGGGAAGTCCACTTCGGACAGCAACCGGAGCTCCTCCGCCGCGCGGACCACGGCCGCGTCGACGCCGGGGACCACGCACCGGGGGTGCGGCCCGCTGCGGTCGACCAGGTGCGGGATCGGACGCGGTTCGGGCGCGAGCCGGACCGCTTCGAGCACCCGCATGAACGGCCGGGTGGCGGCGGGCGGGACCAGGAGCGGGACCGCCGGGTCCCGGACGTGCGCCACCAGGTTCGCGAGCAGGCCGGTGCCGCCGAGCTCGAACTCGCTCCTGCGGCCGGCGGAGTCGACGCGCAGCCTGCCGGTCCGGTATTCGAGGACGAGCCTGCCGCGGCTGCCGTGCACCACCACGTGCGGCTCGACCTCCCGTTCGGCGCAGAGCGTGCCCGCGACGGCGATGGTGGTGCCGCGCGCGGTGACCATCCGCAGCCCGGAGGTGTCGTCGGCCTCGATCGGATTCGCCCGGTGCAGCCGCACCTCCAGCTCGCGCGGCGGTTCGTCCCCGGCCGCGCCGTCGAGGGCGAGCGCGGTGGCGGTGGCGTGCGCGAACGGGTTGGTGAGCGCGCCGTCGACGACCGGCACGCCGTCCAGCTCCCGGCGCCCGGCCCAGCGGGCGCGCGCGTAGTACGCGGTGTCGCGCCGCCACGCCCCGGCCGCACCGATCCCGCGCACCTCCCCGACCGCACCCGCGGCGAGCAACCGGCGGGCGTGCGCGAGGGCGTGCGAACCGAGGCTCTGGAACCCGATCTGGCAGGCGCGCCCGGTGCGCTCCAGCCCCGCCGCGAGCCGGTCGAACTCGGCGAGCGTCGGGGCCGGTGGCTTCTCCAGCAGCAGGTGCGAACCGGATTCCGCCGCCAGCAGCGCGAGTTCCGAGTGGGTGTGGATGGGGGTGCACACGATCGTCACGTCCGGCCGGACCCGCGCCAGCAGCGCGCCGAGCTCGGCTTCGACCGGCACGTCGCCGATGAGTTCGCGGTCCGCGTCCGCGGGCGGCACCGGGTCGCAGATCCCGGCGAGCCGGACGCCGATGCCGCGCAGCCGCCGCAGTTGCCGCAGGTGCCAGCGGCCGTGGCCGTGCAGGCCCGCCAGCACGACCGTCGTCGTCTCGGTCATCGATCCTCACCTGGAGCGGGGGTCACCGGTGCGCATCGTAGCGAGCGGACCACGATCCTGGAAAGCGCATTCCACATCTCGCCACCCGTGGTCGGCGGTGGCGAAAACCGGGTGTTGACACCGAATCCCGCTGCCGGTTCCATCTGGAAAGCGCTTACCCAGACTGCGTGCGCCTCGGCCCCTCGACCGGTTCGGCCGCATGGCGGCCTGCACCCCGCTGAACGGAACAACGACGTCACCGCAGCACGCCGAGGAGGCACCCGTGAGCACCGACACCGGAGGCAGATCCGCCGCATCCCGCGGCACACCGCGCAGAGCGGCCGCCAGCGGATGGATCGGCAGCGCGCTGGAGTACTACGACTGGTTCGTCTACGCGCAGGCCGCCGCGCTGGTCTTCCCCACCATCTTCTTCCCCGAGGGCGACCCCACCGTCGCGCTGGTGGCCTCGCTGGGCACCTACGCGGTCGGCTACGTCGCCCGGCCCATCGGCGCCGTCGTGCTCGGGCACTGGGGCGACCGGCGGGGCCGCAAGAACGTGCTCGTGCTGGCGATGTTGCTGATGGGCCTGTCCACGTTCGCCGTCGCGCTGCTGCCCACCTACCACCAGGTGGGGATGCTGGCGCCCGTGCTGCTGGTGCTGCTGCGGTTCGTGCAGGGCTTCGCGGTGGCCGGGGAGCTCAGCGGCGCCAGCGCGATGATCGTGGAGCAGGCGCCGTTCGGCAGGCGCGGCTACTACGCGAGCTTCAGCCTGCACGGCACCCAGGCGGGCCAGGTCATCGCCGCCGCCATGTTCCTGCCGCTGTCGGCGTTCCTCAGCGACGAGGCCTTCGACGCGTGGGGCTGGCGGGTGCCGTTCCTGCTCAGCGCCGTCGTCGTGTTCGCCGGGTACCTGATCCGGCGCCGCGTCGCCGAGAGCGCGCTGTTCGAATCCGAGCAGCAGCGGCGGCGCCCGCAGCGGGCACCGATCGTGCAGGTGCTGCGGGAGAGCGGCCTCGACGTGCTGCGGGCGACCTGCATGACGCTGGTGAACGTGGTCGGCGTGGTGGTGTCGGTGTTCGGCGCCGCCTACGCCACCCAGCCCGGGTACGGGATCGAGATGGACAAGAGCGTCTACCTGTGGATCCCGGTGGTGGCGAACCTGGTGGCGCTGCTGCTCATCCCGTGGTTCGCGAACCTGTCCGACCGGTTCGGCCGCCGCCCGCTGATGATCATCGGTTCGCTCGGGTCGGGGGTGTTCTCCTACGCGTACCTGTGGTCGGTGGGCCAGGGGAACGTGGTGCTGGCGGTGGTGCTGGCGATCCTGGCCTGGGGGATCTTCTACCAGGTGTGGAACGCGACGTTCGCGAGCTACTTCCAGGAGCTGTTCCCGGCCCGCACCCGGGTGACCGGGTTCGCGATCGCGCAGAACCTCGGGCTGGCGATCACCGCGTTCCTGCCGAGCATCTTCGCGCTCGTCGCGCCGCCCGGGTCGGCGAACGTCCCGCTGGTGGTGGGCTCGTTGTGCTTCGGCATCACCGTCCTCGGCGCGGTGGCGGCCTGGTCGGCGCGCGAGACGCACCGCATCCCGCTGGCCGACCTGGGCGAGGCGGACGCGCGGCCCCTCTCGAAGGAGGACTTCGACCGGCTCCGCGCCCAATCCCGCTGACACCTCAGGTGAATGGCCCATCGGACCCACCACGACGGTCCGGTGGGCCATTCACCTGCGCGGTCCGGGCGCGCGGAGCTCCTCGACGACCTGGGCGGCGCGCAGCGCGAGGTGGTCGCACCAGGGCGCCGCGGTCAACTGGAGCCCGACCGGCAGGCCCGAAGCCGGGTGCACGCCGCACGGCACGCTCACCGCGGGCCCGCCGTACATCGACCACGCGTAGGTGAACCGGGCGATGGACCGGGTGGAGTCGGCCAGGTCCACGGCGTCCCGCCGCGGCACGTCCACCGGGATCGTCGGCGTCACCAGCACGTCGACCTCCGCGAACAGGGCGTGCACCCCGCGCTGGAACTCGCGGCGCCACTCCCGGCCGCGTTCGCGGCGCTCCGGCGGCACGTCGTGGCCGAGTCGGATGCGGCGCAGCACGTCCGGGTCGAGCGTCTCCGGCCGGTCCCGGACCCGGTCCGCGTGCACGGCGGCGGCCTCCGGGTACATCACGTCGAGCATCCGCGGCTGGGCGAGTTCGGCGCCGGGCACCCGCACCTCGCGCACCGGCCCGCAGGCGCGGCCGAGCGCGTCGATCGCGGCCCGGACCACCGCGTCGACCCCGGGGTCCACGTCGTCGAAGAAGAAGTTCACCGGTACCCCCACCCGCAATCCGGCCGCGCCGTCGGCCAGCGCGGAGAGCACCGGGACCCGCTCGGCGCGCACCGAGTGCGGGTCGGCGGGGTCCCAGGCGTCGAGGACGGCGAGCACCTCCGCGGCGGTGCGCACGTCGCGGGCGATCGGGGTGACGGTGTCGAAGGAGGTGCTCACCGGGAACACGCCCGCACCGGATACCCGCCCGAGGGTGGGGCGCACCCCGACGATCCCGTTGACGGCGGCCGGAACCCGGCCGGAGCCACCGGTGTCGGTGCCCAGCGAGGCCGCGCACATCCCGGCCGCCACCGACACCGCGGAACCGCTGCTGGAGCCGCCGGAGATCCGCGCCTCGTCGACCGCGTTGCGGCAGTCGCCGAAGGTCGCGTTGCGCCCGACCACGCCCATCGCGAACTCGGCGAGGTTGGCCTTGCCGAGCACCACCGCGCCCGCCTCGCGCAGCAACCGGCTCACCGTCGCGTCGGCCGCGGCCGGACCGGTGGCGTGGTGGCGGGTGCCCGCGGTGGTGGGCACGCCCGCGACGTCGATGTTGTCCTTGATCGTGGTGGTGAGCCCGTGCAGCAGGCCGGGTTCACCGGTGGCGGCGTCCAGCTCGTCGGCTTCGCGCAGCGCCGCCTCGTCCCTGGTGCTGATCAGCGCGCGCAGCCGCGGGTTCTCCGCCGCCGCCCGGTCCAGTCCCGCCCGCACCCGATCTCGAACCGCTCCCACGGCAGCGCTCCTCCTCGTTCCCACCGGCCCTCCTCGTTCCCACCGGCCCTCCTCGTTCCCACCGGCCTGCTCCGCGTTCCCACGGCCAGGCGCCGCGCGACGGCGGAACCCGCCGGGTGAACGGCCCGTCCGACCGCTGAGCCCGGACGAGCGGGCCGTTCACCCGGGGCGGAGCTCAGCCCGCCCGCAGCCGTTCCGTCGCCGCCCGGTCGACGGTGCCCGCGGCGAGGTCGACGACGACGCCATAGTGCTCGCGCGCGTCCTCGGCGGAGACGAAGTCGTCGAGGACGTCCTCCAGCACCGCCGCCGGGTCGCGCCGGAACGGGTCGCCGTAACCGCCGCCGGAGGGCAGCTTGATCTCCAGCGTGTCGCCCGCCGCGCACTTCTCCTGCGTCACCTTGGAGTACATCGGTTCCTCGGCCGAGGTCCCCGCGTTGCGGGTGAACGATCCGGCGCGCCCGTCGTGCCCGCCTTCCAGGCCCTTCGGCGGGTCGGTGCGGTTGTCGGCCTCGGAGCCGATGAAGGTGTCGGTGAGCATCCGCCACTTGCGCACGCTGCCGATGCCGCCCCGGTACCGCCCGGGCGCCGGGGGTTCGTCGCGCAGCTCGTAGCGCTCGGCGAGCATCGCGTGGTTGAGCTCCAGCTCCTCGATGGGGTTGTTCCGGGTGTTGGCCATCAGCGAGTCGACGCAGTCCAGCCCGTCCTTGCCGTTGCGCCCGCCGTAGGAGCCCTCGTTGATCTCGATGTACACCCAGTACGACTTCCCGTCCGCGGCGATCCCGGAGTAGGCGATCGCGCACAGCGCGGCGGAGGAGCCGGCGACCGCCCGGTCCGGCAGCACGTCGGCCAGCGCCAGGTTGATCGAGTCGAAGATCCGGTTGATCTGGGAGAACCGCGCGAAGCAGGACGCCGGGAAGTCCGGGTTGAACAGGGTGCCCTCCGGCGCGTAGGCCTTCGCGGGGCGGAAGCAGCCGTCGTTCTGCGGCACGAACTCCTCGGTCAGCGCCTCGTCCAGCAGCAGGGTGCGGACCGCGGAGGCCACCGTCGGCAGCACCGAACCCTCGAAGGGCACGTTGAACGCGGTGGGCACCTGGTCGTGCGAGCCGGTGAGGTCCACGACCACCTCGTCGTCCTGCACCTTGACGGTGACGGCGACCTTGAGCGGCACGTCCCGGTTCTTGCCGTCGTCGTCCAGGTAGGACGCGGGGGCGGTGTACTCGCCGTCGGGGAGCTCGCGGATCTTGCGGCGCAGCATGTCCTCCGAGTAGTCCATCCACTTCTCGGCGGCGGACATCACCACGTCCAGCCCGTAGCGCTCCAGCAGTTCCAGGAACCGCCGCTCGCCGAGCCGCGCGCAGGCGATCAGGGCTTCGAGGTCGCCCGCGTTCTGCTCGGGGGTGCGGACGTTGTCCAGGATGTGCTGGATGAGCGCCTCGTTGCGGACCCCGGCGTCGTAGATCTTCACCGCGTCCATCAGCTTGCCCTCGGCCCACACGTCCACGACGTCCATGCACAGCCCGGGGAAGTTCCCGCCGATGTCGGACACGTGCCCGGTGCAGCCGGCGAAGCCGATGTGCACGCCGCCGAAGAAGATCGGGATCATGATCCCGTAGTCCGGCGAGTGCGCGGCCCCGTGGTACGGGTGGTTGTGCAGCACCACGTCCCCCGGCCGGTAGGTCCCGGCGAGCTTGCGGTCGATGCCGCGGATGTAGGCGGGGATGGAACCGCAGTGCATCGGCGTGGAGTCCGATTCGCACAGCTCCCGGCCGTGCGCGTCGAAGATGCCCGCGCCGAGGTCCTCGGACTCGCGGATGAGGCTGGAGTACGCCATCCGGTAGAGGATCTGCGCCATCTCCTTGGCGATGCTGTTGAGCGCGCCGCCGATGACCCGCAGCGTGATCGGGTCGACCTCGACGGTGGTGAAGTTGCCGGGTGCGGTTCCGGCCAGGGACACGCCTGCCGGGTCGAGGGCGGTCATCGCTGGTCTCCTTCGCGTCCGGCGGCGGTGTCGATGATGATGTGGCCGACCCGGTCGATGGTGGCGGTCTGCTGCGGGCCGACGACGGTGGTGGAGTCGAACTGCTCGATGATCGCCGGGCCGGTCAGCTCGTGGCCCGCGCGCAGCAGCGCCCGGTCGTAGACGGGGGTGGCGAACGTCTTCGGCTGGTTGTCGGGGGTCCAGAACAGCGCGTCGGTGGTGGTCTTGATCGCCGCGGAGGCGTCCGGACCGCCCGCTTCGACCTCGGCGAGCGGCACGTGCCCGACGCGGCCGACCGCGGCGACGCGCACGTTGACCAGGTGCACCGGTTTGTCGTCGAAGCGCTGCGAGTAGGTGCGCTCGTGCACCTCGTGGAACGCGTCGGCGGCTGCGGCCATCCACGCTTCGTCGATGTCACCGGGCGGGGCGGGCACCCGCAGCTCGTAGCCCTGTCCGAGGTAGCGGCAGTCGAGGCTGCGCTCCAGCACGATCTCGGCGGGGTCGAGGCCGTCCGCGGCGAGCTGCTCGACGGCTTGGGCGCCGAGCCGGTCGAACTCGGCGGCGATCCGCGGCAGGTCCGGGTCCGCCGAGGACGTCCACACCGTCGCGGGCGTCTCGACCCGGATGTCGGTGCTGAGCAGGCCCATCGCGGAGGCGATGCCCGGGTGGTGCGGCACGATCACCCGCGGCACCCGCAGCTGCTCGGCGATGTGCCAGGCGTAGAGCGGTCCGGCGCCTCCTTCGGCGACCAGGGAGAAGTCCCGCGGGTCGTAACCCTTGCGGACCGAGTGCAGGCTGATCGCCTCGGTCATGGCGTGCGCGAGGATCTGCACGATGCCGATCGCGGCCTGCTCCACCGAGGTGTCCAGCCGGGTGGCGACGTGCTCCTCGATCGCCCTGGTGGCCAGCGCCGGTTCGACGTGCATCGAGCCGGACAGGAAGCTGTCGGCGCGCAGCCAGCCCATCGCGACCATCGCATCGGTGCTGGTCGGTTCGGTGCCGCCGCGCGCGTAGCAGGCCGGGCCGGGCGTGGCCCCGGCGCTGCGCGGGCCGACGCGGAACATGCCGCCCGCGTCGACGAACGCGATCGAGCCGCCCCCGGCGCCGATGGTGTCGACCTCCGCCATCGGCACCATCGCGTGGTAGTCGCCGATGCGGGTGTCCAGCAGGTGCTTCATCCGCAGCGCCCCGTCCGGAGCCACCCCGATGTCCGCGGAGGTGCCGCCCACGTCGAGGGTGATCACGCTCGGGTACCCGGAGGCCGCGCCGATCGCGCAGCCGCCGAGCAGGCCCGCGACCACGCCGCTGGTCAGCAGCAGCACCGGGTTGTCCGCGGCGCGGCGCGAGGAGATCAGCCCGCCCGCGGAGGTCATCAGCCGGATGTCGCCGCGCACCCCGGCGTCGCGGGTGGTCGCGGCGAGGTTGTCGATGTAGCCGGAGACCTTGGGGCCGACGAAGGCGTTGAGCGCGGTGGTGGAGAACCGCTCGTACTCCCGGTACTGCGGCGCGACCTCGCTGGAGAGCGAGACGAACACGCCGGGGCACTCCTGCTCGACGATCTCCTTGACGGCCTGCTCGTGCACGGGGTTGCGGTAGGCGTGCAGGAAGCACACGGCGATGGCCTGCACCCCGCTGTCGCGCAGCGCGCGCACCTGCTCGCGGGCCGCGTCGAGGTCCAGCGGCACCAGCACCTCACCGGCGGCGTCGATCCGCTCCGGCACGACCCGCCGGTTGCGGCGGCGCACCAGCTGCCACTTCTGCCAGGGCAGGTCCTGGTAGGAGGAGTAGTTCAGCGGCCGCTTCTTGCGCGCGATGTGCAGGACGTCGCGGAAGCCCTCGGTGGTGATGAGCCCGACGTCGGCGCCGTCGTGCTCCAGCACGATGTTGGTGGCGACGGTGGTGCCGTGCAGGAACTGGTCCAGGTCGCGCACGGAGATGCCGGTCCGCTCGGCGAGCTGCCGGACGCCGTCCACGGTGGCCAGCGAGGGGTCGTGGGGTGTGGACGGGACCTTGTGCACGGCGATCGAGCCGTCCTCGTCCCAGTACATGAGGTCGGTGAAGGTGCCGCCGACGTCCACTCCGATGCGTTTCATCGCCTGGTCTGCTCCTCGTCTCGGACGACGTTGTCCTGCGCGGGAGGTTCCGCTCGCCCGCGCGGCCGGGGTGCGAGCCACGTCACGTCCGGCCGGGCAGAAGTATGCTGGCTCACCGAGTCCGGAAGCAATACATCTGACATTTTCGGATGCCGACGTCCGCCGCACCGGATCGGGCCGTTCGCCCCACCGGGCTCGGCCGACCATCGCAAACGCGGCACGCCGAAGCGGCGCCGGACGAGCCCCCGTCCGGTGCCGAGCTTCGCGAGGAAAAACGTCTGACTTTTGCGGGCGAGCCCTGGCTCAGCGCCCGCGCAGCACCGCCCCGACCTGCCGCACCGCGTCCGCGGACGTGGAGGCGTGCGGGGCGAGCCGGACGTGCTCGTCCCGGCCGGTGGCGGCGATGCCGGCGGCGGCCAGCTCGGCGGCGACCTCGCGGGACGGGTGCCCCGGCAGGTCGAAGGTGAGGATGCCGCTGCGCGGCGGCGGTGCCGAGGTGATCCGCGCGCCCGCCGAGCGCAGCTCCTCCGCGAGCTCGCCGACCCGCTCGGCGATGCGGGCCTCGATCTCCGCGATCCCGGCCCGTTCCACCAGGTCGAGCGCGGCGGCCAGCTCCCCCGCCGACACCGGGCTGAGGTTCGTGATCGACCAGGACCCGGCGCCCGGCACCGGTTCCCGCACCTCCCCGTCGAAGCGGCCCGGGTCCCGCGCGCCGGTCCAGCCGGACAGCAGCGGGCGGTGCCGGTCCAGGGCGCGCGCCGAGAGCACCGCGAAACCGGTCCCCCACCCGGCGCGCAGCCACTTCTGCCCGCCCGCGACCAGCACGTCCGCCGCCGCCCAGTCCGCCCGGACGGCGCCGAGCGCCTGGATCGCGTCGACCACCAGCAGCCGGTCCCCGATCACCTCGCGGATGCCCGCGAGGTCGGCGCGGTGACCGGTGCGGAAGTCCACCGCGCTCACCGCGACCGCGGTGACCTCGTCGTCGAGCCCGGCGCGCACCGCCTCCGGGGTGACCAGCCCGTCCGGCGGGGACCACGGCCGCACCTGGATCCGGCCGGCCTCGGCGGCCCGGGACCACGGGTAGGTGTTGGCGGGGAACTCCGCGCCGGAGACCAGCACCGCTCCCCCGGTGGCGAACGCCGCCTGGAACAGCGCGGTGCTCGTGTTCGGCTGCAGCACCACCTGGTCGGCGGGGAACCCGCACAGCCGGCCCACCCGGGACCGCGCCTCGGCGTCCGCGCGCATCAGGTCGTCCACTGTGGAGTGATCGGCGGTGCCCGCCCGTTCCAGCAGCCGCGCCGCGGCCTCCCGCACCGCGCGCGACGGCGGGCCGAAGCGGGCGAAGTCCAGGTACCCGGGGCTCTCGGTGAACTGGTCGAGGTAGTCCTGCGGCAGCGGCATGGCGGCGAAACTACTCCGCGCGACCGGCCCGACCGGCCGCGGTCCACCTCGGACCGCCGCGCGGCGCGGTCACCCACCGGACGAACCGGGCGCTATCCTCGGAATACGCATTCCCGGGAAGGAGCGATGTGGCCGCACGAGCAGCGACCTTGACCGACGTCGCCAAGGAAGCGGGGGTCTCCCTCGCCACGGCCTCCCGCGCCCTCAACGGCAGCGAGCGGGTCGTCCGGGCCGAACTGCACGACCGGACGCTGGCCGCCGCCGCACGGCTCGGCTACACCCCCAACGCGCAGGCCCAGTCGATGGCCAAGGGCTCCACCGACCTGGTGGGGCTGCTGGTCAACGACATCGCCGACCCGTACTTCTCCACCATCGCCGCCGGACTGGCCACCGCCGCCGAGGAGCACGGGCTGCTGGTGATGCTGTGCAGCACCGGCGGCAGGCCCGAACGGGAGCTGGAGCTGCTGGCCGCGCTGCGCCGCCAGCGCGGCCGGGCGATCGTGCTGGCGGGCAGCAGGATCAACGATCGGGCGCACCTGCGGGAACTCGCGGCGCACGTGGAACCGTTCACCGCCTCCGGCGGCCGGGTCGCGGCGATCAGCGAACCGCGGCTGCCGGTGGACACCGTGGTGGTGGACAACCGGCGCGGCGCCCAGGACCTGGCGGTGCGGCTCGCCGAGCTCGGCTACCGGCGGCCCGCGGTGCTCACCGGCCCGGAACGCCTGCTGGTGTCCCGGGACCGGCGGGACGGGTTCCTCGCCGGGTGGCGGAAGTCCGCGGACGGCGAGCCGGTGTGCGCGGCCGAGGAGTTCAGCCGCGACGGAGGTGTCCGGGCGATGCACCGGCTGCTGGACGAGCACCCGGACGTCGACTGCGTCTTCGCGATCAACGACCTGATGGCGCTGGGCGCGATGGCCGCCTGCCGGGAGCGCGGGGTGCGGGTGCCGCAGGACGTGGCGGTGGCCGGGTTCGACGACATCGCCACGCTGCGCGACGTCACGCCCGGGCTGACCACGGTGCGGCTGCCACTGGCGGAGATGGGCCGGATGGCGCTGGACCTGGTGCTCGGCACCGAGCAGGAGAAACCGCGCCGCCGCAAGGTCCGCGGCGAGGTCGTGCTCCGGGAGAGCACCCCCGGCCGCTGACCCGTCCCTTCGACGAACGATCCACTCACCCAGCCCCCGTCCACCGGAGCGCCTGCGCGAGGTGAATGGCCCATTCGCCCAGCGCCGTTGGGCGAATGGGCCACTCACCTGAGCGCCACGGCACGAGAACGGTCCTGGTGGCCCGCTCGTTCGCGGTCCGCGCGGTGCTGCGGGCGGGCGCCCTTCGGGCGCGGCACGCCGGACCGATGGGGCGTCGTGCTGGGGCCTCGCGGGCGCACATCGCGGGAAGCGCTTTCCGATGCATCTTGTTCCGGGCCCCCTCTTGCACCTACGGTTTCGGTAAGCGCTTTCCAGAGGGGCGGTACTCGCATGACCGAGCGACGGCTGGGCGTCGTGATGAACGGCGTCACCGGCAGGATGGGGTACCGGCAGCACCTGGTGCGGTCGGTCCTCGCCCTGCGCGAACAGGGCGGGGTGCGGCTCTCCGACGGCACCCGGGTGCAGCTCGACCCGGTCCTCGTCGGCCGCGATCCGGCGAAGCTGGCGGAACTCGCGGCGCGCCACGGCCTGGACCGCTGGACGACGGACCTGGACACCGCGCTGTCCGCGGACGACGACCGGCTGTACTTCGACGCGCAGGTCACCTCGGCCCGCGAAGCGGCCATCACCCGCGCGATCGCCGCGGGCAAGCACGTCTACACCGAGAAGCCCGTCGCCTCGGACGTCGCGGGTGCGCTGCGGCTGGCCCGCGCGGCGCGCGATGCGGGGGTCCGCGCCGGGGTGGTGCACGACAAGCTGTACCTGCCGGGCCTGCTGAAGCTTCGGCGGCTGGTGGAGTCCGGGTTCTTCGGCCGCGTGCTGTCGGTGCGCGGCGAGTTCGGCTACTGGGTGTTCGAGGGCGATCTGCGCCCGGCGCAGCGCCCGAGCTGGAACTACCGCGCGGAGGACGGCGGCGGCATCACCACCGACATGTTCCCGCACTGGAACTACCTGCTGGAGAACCTGTTCGGCCGGGTCGAGGCGGTCACCGCGCGGGTCGTCACGCACGTCCCGCAGCGCTGGGACGAGCAGGGCCGCGGCTACACCGCGACCGCCGACGACGCCGCCTACGCGACCTTCGAACTCACCGGTGGGGTCGTGGCGCAGCTGAACTCCTCGTGGGCGACGCGGGTGCACCGCGACGAGCTGGTGGAGTTCCACGTCGACGGCACGCACGGCAGCGCGGTCGCCGGCCTGCACCGCTGCCGCGCGCAGCACCGCGCGCACACCCCGTCCCCGGTGTGGAACCCGGATCTGGTGGAGCCGACGCCGTTCCGCGCGCAGTGGCCGGAGGTCCCGGACGACGAGGTGCCTGCCAACGGGTTCCGCGCGCAGTGGGAGCAGTTCGTCCGCCACCTGCACGACGACGCCGAGCACCCGTACGACTTCCCGGCCGGGGTGCGGGGTTTGCAGCTCACCGAGGCCGGGCTGGCGTCGTCCCGCGAAGGCCGCCGCGTCGAGCTCGCCGAGGTGGTCCTGTGACCGCGCTGCTGCTGCCGACCGCGGACGGACGCCTGGTCGAGCACGTGCTCGGCGAACCGCGGGACTGGCCGAGACCGGACGGCCCGCTGCGGTCCCGCGTCGCGTACGCGGCCGCGCACGTGGTGCCGCGGGTGCTGGGCGAGAACGTGCCCGGCACGCCCGCCGACGTCGACTGGGACGCGACGCTGGCGGCCCGGCACCGGATCTGGTCCGACGGGCTCGGTGTCGCCGAGGCGATGGACACCGCGCAGCGCGGCGCGGGCGTCGGCTGGGCGCAGGCGGCCGAGCTGGTGCGCCGGTCCACCGCGGAGGCACGGGCCTGCGGCGGGACGATCGCGGCGGGCGCGGGTACCGACCAGCTGGACCCGGCCGCGCTGCCGTCCGGGCGCGCCGGGCTGGACGTGGTGCTGCGGGCCTACCGGGAGCAGATCGCGCTGGTGGCGGGCAGCGGTGCCGTGGTGATCCTCATGGCGTCCCGCGCGCTGGCGGCGGTGGCGCGTTCGGCCGAGGACTACGCCGAGGTCTACGGCGCGCTGCTGGCCGAAGCCGACGCGCCGGTGGTCCTGCACTGGCTGGGCCCGATGTTCGACCCGCGGCTGGCCGGGTACTGGGGCAGCGCGGACGTGGCGGTGGCGGCCGAGTCGTTCCTGCGGATCATCCGGGAGCGGCCGGAGAAGGTCGACGGGGTGAAGGTCTCGCTGCTCGACGCCGCGCAGGAGCTCGCGCTGCGCCGGGCGCTGCCACCGGGGGTGCGGCTCTACACCGGGGACGACTTCCACTACTCGCGGCTCGTCGTCGGCGACGGCACCGGGTATTCGGATGCGCTGCTGGGGATCTTCGCGGCGATCCACCCGGCGGCTTCGGCGGCGATCCAGGCCCTCGACCGGGACGACCCCGGCACGGCCAGGTCCATCTTGGACAGTACGGAACCGTTGGCCCGCAAGGTGTTCGAGCTACCGACGTTCCACTACAAGACCGGCATCGCGTTCCTGTCCTGGCTCAACGGGCACCAGCCGGGATTCGCGATGGCGGGCGGGCTGCACGCGGGCCGCTCGGTGCCGCACCTGGCGGAGGTGTTCCGGCTCGCCGACCGGGCGGGCCTGCTGGTCGATCCGGACCTGGCGGTCGCGCGGATGCGGTCCTTCCTGGCGGTGAGCGGGGTGGCGACGTGACGGGCCGGTCCCGGTTGTCGCTGAACACGGCGACGACGAAGGGCTGGACGCTGCGCGAGGCGGTGGACGGCGCGGCGCGAGCCGGACTGCCCGCGGTGGGGCTGTGGCGGGACCGCGTCGCCGAGGTCGGCGTACCGGCCGCCGCGAAGCTGGTGCGGGACGCGGGAGTGCGGGTCTCCAGCCTGTGCCGCGGCGGGTTCCTCACCGCCACCGACCCGCACGAGGTGCGCGCGGCGCTCGCCGACAACCGGGCCGCGATCGCGGAGGCCGCCGCGCTCGGCACCGACGTGCTGGTCGTCGTGGTCGGCGGCCTCCCCGCCGGGGACCGCGACCTCGCGGGCGCGCGAGCGCGCGTCGCGGACCGGATCGCCGACCTGGCCCCGGTCGCCCGCGAGCACGGGGTGCGGCTGGCCCTGGAGGCGCTGCACCCGATGTACGCCGCCGACCGCGCCGTGCTGTCCACAGTGGAACAAGCGTTGGACCTGGCGCGGCCGCATCCCCCGGACGTGGTCGCCGTCGTGGTCGACACCTTCCACGTGTTCTGGGACCCGCGGCTGGCGGCGAGCATCGCCCGCGCCGGGAGCGAGGGCCGCATCGCCGCCTACCAGGTCTGCGACTTCCTGCTGCCGATCGCGCCGGACCCGCTGCTGTCCCGCGGCATGATGGGCGACGGCGTCATCGACTTCGCCGCGCTCACCCGGCTCGTCGCGGCCACCGGCTACGCCGGGGACGTCGAAGTGGAGATCTTCAACGCCGACGTCTGGGCCACCCCCGGCGACGAGGTCCTCGCCACCATGACCGCCCGCTACCGGGACCACGTCCTCCCCCACCTCGACGGCTGAGCCGCCGCCCCACTTCCGGCGCACCCACCCCTCGCGGTGCGCCACCGCCACCTCCCGCGACCGTTCCGGATGCAGCAATCTTGCGCCGATCGGACGACCTCCCACCTGCGGAAACCACTACTCCGAACGTCAACCGAACGGAGGCCGACAGCGGGGTGCGAGTTGTGGTGAGTTGGGGTCGGTCCCGTTGATCACGATGCTGTGGAGGGTGTGTGAAGGCCCAAGCCGCGCTCAACAAACTCGGCCGGAAAGCGGACGTCATGTTCGAGTCGACGTCGTCCCTCAGCGCCCGGGTGAGCGAACGCGCCAACAAACTCGATCGCGACATCGTGAAGAAGGGGCGCGAACCGCACGCTCGGCCGAAAGCACTCATCCCGGTGCGGCACGGCCACCCCGTGGAGCTCACGCCTTGGCAAGTGCTGCACACGTTCGCTCGAACGGTCGCCCTCGCCGGGCAGGGTTCCGCTCGCGCGGTGGCACAGCACTGGGACTGCCTCCGCTACGTCACAGCGTTCGATTCGACGGCGCAGCACGCGATGCAGCTGAGCAGGAACGGGAACGACCTGAACTACCACCGGAAGGGAGCTCAAGCTCGCGATCTCGGGATCGCGTTCGGACTGGCAGCAGCCCAACAGATCTTGCGACAGGAGTTCCCCGGCTATCGGTTCGACGCGCTCGATTCCGAACTGGTGCTGACGGCGTTCTGCGGTTCGAGCAGCGAAAAACCGGCCGCAGGCACGAGCGCGACGAGGCCGAACTACCTGCTCGTCGGGCGCAAGCCCGGCGCGCCGATCCGCGTCATCGCCATTGACGCCCGGGGGTCGCACAGCAAGTCCGATCCCGCACCCACCGCGCTCGCGCAGTCCGCCCGGCGCGTGCACGGCCTGGTTCTCGGCGAATCGGACTTGTCCGGGAATCCCTTTCCCGGCTTGATGACCGCGACCTGGCTGCGTCGCGACGGCATCGGTGTCCGCCTGCTGGCCGCCGAAGGCGACGGCGTCCTCACCGTTCCGGATCCCTCCGTGCCCGCGCAGGACGACGCCATCCTTCCCTTGATCACCACGACCGTGAACGGAGAACGAACCCAGCGGCAAGGCTTCGCGGTGCGGGACGATCTGCACGATTGGCTCGCCCGTCTCTTGGTCCGCACCAGTGCCGCGTCCCTCCTCACCTTCGCCGGAAATCGGGCGGCGGCACGAGACCTGCTGACCGAACGCCAGCAGGCGCGGCTCGGAACGGCCGTCTCCTCCTCCGTTCCCGGGACGCAGGGCGATGCCCGCATCACGCTGGGCGGCATGTCGTTCGTGGGAACCGATCAGGTGTTCCGGCTCAACGGTGAACGGGTGGAGGTGTACTCGGCGCTTCTCGCCGACCAGTATCAACGCTTGAGCGAGGGACTCATCGACGAACACGAGGCCGGCATCCCGGACGCGCTGACGACCTGGCGCCGCAACAAGAACGCGGCCCACATCGAGTGGGGGAAGACCGGCCTCGTGCACATGGACGCGAGCGGGGCATTGCTGGCGATCCGCCCACGACTCCGGAACAGCAAGGTGCTGGGCTGATCGATGGTCGTCGGCTTTCGACCCTCACCTCCCCTGTTCCGATCACCTCCGTGACGGTGGCGACGGCCGAACGGCGAACCTCCGCACGCACCCCGCCGTCCCCCGGACCTACCGCCCCACCGCCGACAGCGGGATCTCGCCGGAGCCGCGGGCGGTGAGCCGCAGCGGGAGGGTCAGCGTGGCGCCGGTGCCCGCGGTGCCGTCGAGCTGCTTGAACAGCTCCTCGGTGGCGGTGCGGGCGACGACCTCCGGCGACTGGTCCACGACGGACACCGCCGGGTACAGCGAATCGGCCATCGGGAAGTCGCCGAAGCTGATGAACGCGATGTCGGTGCGCCCGCGCGCGTGCAGCGCGGGCACCACGCCCAGCGAGCAGCGGGCGTTGGAGGACAGCACCGCGGTCGGCGGTTCGGCGGAGCGCAGCAGCTCGTCCAGGGCGCTGCGCGCTTCGGCGGCGCTGGACAGGCCGGTCTTGACCAGGCCTTCGTCCACGCCGACCCGGGAGCTCTGCATCGCGCTGCGGTAGCCGCGGATGCGCTCGCCGGTCGTGTAGACCTCGGGCCGGTCGCCGATCAGCGCGATCCGGGTGTGCCCGGAGTGCAGCAGGTGCCGGGTGGCGGCCTCGGAGGCGCCGAAGTCGTCGCCGAGCACCGTGGTGCCCAACCCGGCCGCCGGTCGCGCCGGCCGGTCGGCGAACACGACCGGCGTGGTCCCGGCGACGGCGCGCAGGTAGCTCTGGTCCGCGCTGACCGGCACCATGATCAGACCGGAGACCTGGCGCTGCAGCAGGCTCTCCACCAGCGCGTGCTCCCGGTCCGGGTCGCCGCCGACGCTGGAGACGAGCACCGCGTGGCCGCGTTCCAGCGCGCACCGCTCGATGACGCTGGCCATCTCGGCGAAGAACGGGTCGGAGAGGGATTCCAGCACCACACCGATCGCCTCGTCCCGGCCGACGCGCAGCGAGCGGGCGTGGAAGTTGGGGCGGTAGTTGAGCTCTTCGATGACGGCCTGCACCTGATCGCGGGTGCTCACCGAGACGCCGGCCGCTCCGTTGATCACGCGGGAGACGGTCTTGGGGCTCACTCCGGCCGCGGTGGCCACGTCGTAGAGCGTGACGTTGCCTGCTGGCACGCCGGGTTCCTTTCCGTCAGGCCGCGGTGCAGCTCGGTGAGCTGCGCCGCGATCGGCCGGGTCGCGTCCACTCTAACGTGGGGCGTGCGCGGCGGGTCCGCGCGCGCGGCCCGGACCTGCGCCGGGTCGGCGAGCTTGGCCGCGTCCCGCGCGGCGGCCCGGGCGCGCATCCGTTCGAGCGCCACCTCGGGCGGGCAGTCGACCCACACCAGCACGGGTTCGGCACCGGCGGCGCGGAACCGGTCGGCGACCGCCTCCCACGCGGCGGGATCGGTGCGTTCGGCGGTGAACGGGGCGACGAGCACCGCCGAGGTGCCGGTGCGCACCGTGTCCAGCGCGGTGCCCAGCAGCGATTCGTAGCGGGCGGTGCGGGCGTGCTCCCGCATCCACGGGCTGTCGGGGGTGCCGGAGCCGCTGACCCGGCCGAGCAGCTCGGTGAGCGGCCCGGCCAGCACGTCCAGGTCCAGCAGCGCCGCGCCCCACCGGCCCGCGGCCACCCCGGCGAGCGTGGTCTTGCCGCTCGCCGGGGCGCCGCAGACGAACAGGGCGAGCGGGCTCATTTCCGGGCTCTGGCCCGCAGCAGGGCCTCGACCTCTTCCAGGGTGCGGCCGCGGGTCTCCGGCAGGTACTTCTTCAGGTAGCAGAAGCCGATCAGGCCGAACACCGCGTAGAGCCAGAACAACCCGCTGGGCGTGAACGCCTCGAACGCGCTGAGCACCGTCAGCGAGATGATCAGGTTCAGGCCCCAGTGGGTGAACATCCCGAAGCTGCCCGCCTTCCCGCGCAGCGCGGTCGGGAAGATCTCGCTGTTGATCAGCCACATGGCCAGCCCGATGCTCGCCGAGAACATCGCCTCGTAGGTGATCAGCAGTGCGACCAGCACCACGCCCCAGCCACCGCTGAGGTCGGTGACCGCGTACAGCAGCCCGATGCCGACCAGCGAGGCCACCACACCGCCGAGGCCGACCAGCAGCAGCGGCCGCCGCCCGATCCGGTCCACCAGCAGCAGCCCGACGAGGGTGAACACCACGTTCGCCACGCCGATGCCCACCGAGGACAGGATCGCCGCGGACGCCCCGAACCCGGCCTTGGTCAGCAGCGTCGGCGCGTAGTAGGTGATGGCGTTGACGCCGACGAGCTGGTTCACCGCCGCCACCCCGATGCCGAGGTAGATCGCCGGACGCATCGCGGGTTTGAGCACGTCCCGGTAGGTGACCGAGTCCTCGGCGGTGACCGCGCCGGACAGCGCGCTCAGCTCCGCCTCGACGCGGTCGGCGCCGACGACGCGCCGCAGCACGTCGCGGGCCTCGTCGATCCGGCCGCGCGCGACGAGCCACCGCGGGCTCTCCGGCAGCCCGAACAGGCCGAAGAACATGAGCAGCGACGGAATGCCCGCCAGCCCGAGCATCCAGCGCCAGGCGCCCGCTTCGGCGAGCAGGAAACCGGACACGTAGGACAGCAGGATGCCGGAGCTGATCATGATCTGGTTGATCGAGACCAGGCTGCCGCGCTTCTCCGGCGGGGCGATCTCGGCGATGTAGGCGGGCACCGACAGCGACGCGGTGCCGATCGCGAAGCCGAGCAGCAGCCGCGAACCCAGCAGGGTCGCCAGGTCCGGGGCCAGCGCCGAGATCACCGCACCGGCGGTGAACACGATGCTGGTGATCGACAGGGTGCGCCTGCGGCCGAGCGCGTCCGCGATGATGCCGCCCAGCCCGACGCCGACGATCGCGCCGACCAGCAGCGAGGCCACCACGACCTGCTGCCACAGCTCGGACAGCGCGAACTGCGGGGCGATGTAGAGCAGTGCCGCCGAGATGACACCGGTGTCGTAGCCGAACAGCAGCCCGCCGAGCGCGGCGACGACCGCGGCTCCGGTGACGGCCGCCGCGGGCGAGCGGGCAGGGGCTGGGGCGGGTGACGTGGTGGTCACGGTCGTACCTCGTTTCTCCGGCGACGCTGCCGGGAAAGAGCGGTGGCCGCCCGGCGGGGCGGCCACCGGGGGACGTCAGACTGCGGCGTACGGGGTGGCGCGGCCCTGGATGGCGGTCACGCACTCGTCGAGCCTGCGCCGCGCGGTGTCGGCGAGGAACGGGCGCCGGTCGGGCTGGTCGAGCAGCACGGCGTCCTTCCAGAACGCGCGGCCCGCGATGAAGCCGGACGCGCCGCCCTCGTCGCAGGAGATCCGCAGCACGTCCTTGAACTCGTCGAAGCCGACGCCCGCGGACAGCACCACCCACGGCACGCTGACGGCCTGCGCGATGCGGCGGCAGGCCGCGGCGGAGCCGGGGTACTCCAGCTTGAGCAGGTCGGGCTTGAGCTCGTCGAGGGCGCGGGCCGATTCGATGATCGCGTCGGCGCGCGCCTCGGGGCTCAGCTCGCCCTCGCCGGGCAGCGGGTAGATCAGGTTCTCGACGACCGAAGGCACACCCTCGGCGCGGCAGTCCGCGACGACCTCGGCGGCGGCGGCCAGCGCTTCGGCGGAGACGTCCCGGCCACCGAGCTCGCGGTCCCGGTCGGCGCGCAGCTGCACGAAGAACTTCACCGCGTGCCCGCCCATGTCGCGCACCCACTGCGCGTTCTGCGCGGGTTCGCGGCGGGTCAGCGGCTCGTCGCCGAACTTGCCGCGGTCGGACGGTTCGGCGGCGACCGCGAGTCCGGCTCCGGGTGCGAGGTTGCCGTCGGCGATGGCGGCCGGGACCCCGAAGTCGGGGTCGACGAGCAGTCCGCTGGCGCTGGGCGAGAGGCCGCCGATGACGTCGCCCTTGAACCCGCGCAGCAGGTCGTCGTCGATGGGCTGGCCGGCGGCGGTGAACATGCGGCGCAGGGTGTTGCGCTGGTCGAGGGCGACGATGGCGAAGGTGCCGTCGGACTGGGCGATGTCGGCGAGTGCCGCGGTCATAGTTCTGCTCCGATGGTGTCGAGGGCGTGCTCGGTGAACCGACGCGCGATGTCCACTGCGGACAGCGCGGTATCGCCGTCGCCGTGCGCGGCGGCGCGGGCGGCGAAGATGGCGGCGCCGTAGGCGCTGGGCTGGTCGATCCGCGCGTAGCGGACCGCCGGGAGGCTGCGTTCCTTCACCGCGCGGAAGCTGCCCATCCGGGTCCAGCCGCCCGCGGCGGTGACGTGCTCGTGCGGCCCGGCTTCGGCGGCCATCAGGGCGATGACCGCGTCGGTCTCGGCCACGGCGTGCGCGAGGGCCGCGGACCAGACGTCCAGCGGGGTGGCGTCGTCCCCGCCGAGCCGGACGTCGACGTGCTCGCTGCGGGCGTGCGCGCCGGTGATCCGCACCGAACCCGGTTCGGGGCCGCGGGCGAGCCAGTCGCGGTCGAGTTCGGTCCTGGCGGGTTGTTCCTTGCGGCCCAGCAGCGCGAGGACCTGGTCGAGCAGCAGTCCGCCGCGGGTGCCGCCGAGCAGCAGGTGGCGGCCGGGCAGCACGTGCAGGCCTTGCGCGATGCCCTCGGCGGTGAGCCGGCGGCGCTGCTCGTCGCGCAGCGGTGCGGACGCGACGCGCAGCAGCGCCTCGGAGGTGCCGCAGGAGTCGAAGAGGTGCTCGCCGTGCCACACGCCGCTGGCGACCGAGGCGACCGGGTGGTCGTGCCCGGCGACGGTCAGCACCGCGCCGCGCACCGCGTCCGGCGCACCGGGGTGGTCGACGGTGCCGATCGGCGTTCCGGCGGTGGTGAGCGGCGGCAGCACCTCGGCGGGCAGCGCGAGGTGCTCCAGCGCCGGGCCCCACGGCTTCTCGGTGGCCTGGTCCAGCAGCCCGGTGCGGGAGGCCAGCGAGGGTTCGGTGACGGCCTGCCCGCCGAGCGCGTGCGCCACGAATTCGGGGACGTTGAGCCAGGTCCCGGCCCGCTGCGGGGGCAGGCCGCGCGCCGCGAGCCAGCCGAGCTTCGCGAACGAGCACAGCGGGCTCAGCGGCAGTCCGGTGTGCGCGCTGAACTCGCGGGCCAGGTCCGCGGGCAGCGCGGCGAGTTCGGCGCCGCCGCGCTGGTCGAACCAGGCGATCACCGGGTGCATCGGCTCGCCGTCGTGATCGAGCAGCACGCCGGACTCGGCCATGCCGGTGATCGCGACGGACACCACGCGCAGCGCGCGGGCCGAGCGCTCGGCGACCTGGACCGCGTCGGTCACCGCGGATAGCACCCGGTCCAGCAGCAGCCCGGCGGGCAGTTCGCTGTGCCCGCCGGGGGTGCGCTGCCACTGCGTCGGGGTGCGGCGGAGGCTCAGCGCGACGCCGGCCCGATCGGCGACCAGCACCTTGATCTCGGTGCTGCCCACGTCGACGCCGACGACCGCTTCCGTCGCTGCGAAGTCCACCTCGGCACGCTCCTTCTGCCGCTGACACCGGCCTCGTCGCCGGTTGCAGGACACTGAACCGCGGCCATGTCATCGATGTCAACGCTTTCTCGATTCACCGTGGACATCGATGTCAATAACGACGCAACGTAACCGCGGCGGACATCGAGCGGAACCGCCGGGCACGGAGGCGGGCCGACCCGAATCCGGCGGTACGGTTGCCCCCACGACTGGAGGACCGACCGTGACCGCACCTGCCTGGCTCACCTCGGAGCCGATCGCCCACCGCGGCCTGCACGACGAGGACGGCGCGGCACCGGAGAACTCGTCGGCCGCGTTCGCCCGCGCCGTCGCGGCGGGCGTGCCCTTCGAGTTCGACGTCCAGCTCACCGCGGACGGCGTACCGGTCGTGCTGCACGACGCCGACACCGCCCGGATGACCGGACGGCCGGGACTCGTTCGGGAGCTGACGTGGGCCCGGCTGCGGCGGTTGCGGATCGCCGGGTCCGGCGAGCCGGTCCCCCGGCTCGACGAGGTCCTGGCCGCGGTGAACGGCGCGGTCCCGCTGGTGATCGACGTCCGCCGGTGGGGCCTCGACGCTTCGGCGGCGCTCGAACGGGCCGTCGCCGACCGGCTGCGCGGGTACGCCGGCGCCGCGGTCGTGCAGTCCTTCGACCCGCTCGCGGTCCGGCGCCTGCGGCGACTGCTCCCGGACCGGGCCACCGGCCAGGCGTCCGGATCACTGCCGTCCGCGGGACCGCTGAAGGCCGCGCTGGGCCGGATGATGCTCACGAACGCCGTGGTGCGCCCGGATTTCCTCACCTACGAGCTGGCCGCGCTGCCGGACCGGTTCGTCACCTTCTGGCGCGGGCCGCGGTGCCCGGTGCTCGCCTACACCGCGCACTCCCCGGCGGAAGCGGCGCGGGCCGCACGGCTGGCCGACGGCTACTTCTTCGCCGGGTTCGTCCCGGTCAGCGCGGCGTGAGCGGAGGGACGCGGGGCACGTCGTGCGTCGGGAACGCCATCTCGGCGAAGAACTGCTCCGCTTCGTGCTTGCGGATGTCGACGAGCCTGCGCATGAAGTCCCGCGTGATCTCCCGCTGCTCGGGGCTCGCCGAGTCGGCGTCCACGTCGGCCGCGTCCAGCCTGCTGTGCCACTCCCACCACGCCGCGGTGATCGCGCGCTCGGTGTTGCGCAGCAGGATCCACGACTGGTCCCACCGGTAGAACGCCCGCAGCGCGGTGATGCCCGCCATGATCACCCCCGCGGCCGAGATCACCAGGTCGCGGCCCGCGTAGTCCCCCGCGACCAGCAGCGGCAGCCCCGCACCGATGATGATCACGGCGATCCCGCTGAACCGGAAGAACCGCCGGTGCCACGCCGCCCGCGAGTCGTAGAAGGTGCGCAGTCGCAACGCGTACGACTCGACGGCCGCCGGATACCCCAGCGATCGGGGATCCGGCAGCGCGCCGGGATAAGGCGGTTGGAACTTCATCCGAAAAGCCCCCAGATCGTGCCACCACGAACATCGACAGCATGCCACCGAACGGGATGGCGACGGGCCGGATTCGGCACCTGCACCGCCGGACGCACCGCGTCGCTCGCCCGTTCCCCGGATACCGCGGCGGACGACCGCCCCCGGTCATCCGGCCGGTGAAAACGTTCTCTTGACGCCGCGAGTTCCGGACAACACCCTCCGGAAGTGATCAATCGGGCGCGGCCGCTCCGCCGCTCCCGGCGCTCCGATCCGCTTCGAGAAAGGCGTGGTTCATGACCGCAACGCTCCCCTCGCCGCACCGGTCCCGCGGCCGCCGGGCGCTGATCGCCGCGGCGGCGATGCTCGGGCTGCTCGCGGGCGGCGCGCCGGTGGCGCAGGCCGCCGACGACTCCTTCCAGCGCGGACCCGACCCGACCGACGAGAGCATCACGGCCCCGCTGGGGCCGTTCGACATCGCGCGGGACGTGGTGCCGCGCGGCGCCGTCACCGGCTTCGGCGGTGGCACGATCCACTACCCCACCGACACCTCCGAGGGCACCTTCGGCGCCGTGGCCGTCGCCCCCGGCTACACCGGCGACCAGTCCTCGATGGCCTGGTACGGCCCGCGGCTGGCCTCGCAGGGGTTCGTGGTGTTCACCATCGACACGCTCACTCCCACCGACCAGCCGGATTCGCGCGGTCGCCAGCTGCTCGCCGCGCTCGACCACCTCACCACCGCCTCGTCGGTGCGGGACCGCGTCGACGCGGACCGGCTGGGCGTCCTGGGCCACTCGATGGGCGGTGGCGGTGCGCTGGAGGCCGTCGTCGCGGACCCGGACCTGCGGGCCGCGATCCCGCTCACCCCGTGGCACACCAGGAAGGACTGGTCCGGCGTGCGGACTCCGACGCTGGTCATCGGGGCGGAGCGGGACTCAGTGGCGCCGGTCGGCTCGCACGCCGAACCGTTCTACGAGAGCCTGCCCGGCGACCCGGACAAGGCCTACCTCGAACTGGCCGGGGCCGACCACTTCGCGCCGAACTCCGCGAACACCACCATCGCGAAGTCGAGCATCGCCTGGCTGAAGCGGTTCGTCGACGAGGACACCCGCTACGAGCGGTTCCTCTGCCCGCCGCCGAGCGGCCCGGAGATCGCCGAATACCGGGACACCTGCCCGATCGGCTAGCGCGCCCGGGTCGTCGCCGGCCTCCCCGGCGACGACCCCGCGGCCCGGCTGGTTCCACAGTGGACGACCGGGCGTGCGGGCGGCGCCGCGCCCGCGCCGGTAGGTTGGCGGAGTCCGCACCGACCGCCGGAACAGGGAGGACCCGCATGTCCACGCCACCGCTGCCCGACGAGGCGATCGCCTTGCTGCGCAAGCCGAACCCGTCCACGATCGCCACCCTGCGCGCCGACGGCCAGCCCGTCTCCGCGGCCACCTGGTACCTGTGGGAGGACGGCAAGGTGCTGGTGAACATGGACGCGGGCCGCAAGCGGCTGGACCACGTCCGCCGCGACCCGCGCGTCACGCTCACCGTGCTCGACGCCGCGGACTGGTACACGCACGTCACCCTGATCGGCCGGGTCACCGAGCTGCGCGACGACCCGGGACTGGTCGACATCGACCGCCTCGCCCACCACTACCTCGGCAGCCCCTACCCGGACCGGGAACGGGCCCGCGTCACCGCCCTGATCGACGTCGACCGCTGGCACGGCTGGGGCGGCCAGAAGGACAACACCCAGGCGGGCTGACGGCGCCGTTCACCCGCTCCGGCCGCTCCGCAGCCGACCGCTGCGGAGCGGCCACCCGGGCGGGCTCGGGGCTCAGGACCGCCGCCGGGAGATCTCGCCGTAGTCGAGCCCGCCGTGGGTGAAGGTGGGCACGACCGGCCACTGCCGCTTCCAGTCGGCGCACTCCGAGGACGGGATGATCTGCAGCCAGCGCGGGTCGCGGGGCGAGCGCGAGGCCATCGTCTTCTCCTTGACCATCGAGTCGTACTGGTCGAGCGAGTCCTCCAGCGTGTTGGCGTTGAGCACCACTTCCCGGTTGAAGAACCGGGCCTGCTGCTTCACCCCCGGGATCTTGGAGAGCTCGGGCTGCCAGCTGTCGGCGGCCAATCCCGTTCTCGGAGGACACCCACACCCCGTCGGGCGTGTTGACCACCAGCGAGTGGTTGCCGTCGGTGTGCCCTGGCGTCCACAGCAGGCTGACACCGACGCCGAGCTCCACATCGCCGTCGAGCACTTCGAGGCGTTCGGCGGGCACGCCGTCCATGCCGCCGTCGACGTACCACGCCCACTGCATGGGGTGCGGTGATTCGAGGGTGGCGAGTTCCTTGCGGTGCACCAGCAGCTTCGCGCCGGGGAACAGCGGCGCGCGGGGCTCCCGCTCACCGGGGATGACCCGATCGCTGCCCATGATCATGCGCACGTCCTGGACGTGCAGGTGGTCGAAGCTGACGTAGTCCACGTCGGAGTTGCGCAGCCCCAGCCGCGGCAGCACCTCGTCGGGATCGTTGTAGTACTTGGCGAAGACCTTGTCGGAGAGGAAGTCACCCGCGATCCGCTGCAACTTCGCGTAGAACGGCGCTTCGACCGACCCGGCCGCCACCGTCGGCTCCCACACCAGGGTCTTGAGCTCCCCGTCGAAGCCCTCGAACTGGATCACGAACATCCGGTTGATGATGGAGATCATCGGGTTGAGGGACAGGTTGTAGCCCTGGAACGCGTACCGCGACGGGTACGGGGCGGCGGCGATGTCGATGCTGCGGATCGCCCGGATCGTGCCCTGCGAGAGGAACCGCTCCCGGTAGCGGCCGGCCGCCTCGCGCACCGCTTCGAGGCGGTCACCGCGGGGCCAGACGTCGTGCACGCCCTCGAACTCGGGGATCGGGCGGACGGTGGGCGTGGCGGTCGCCGTCATCGGGTCTCCTCGTCGGTTTCGGTGAGCGCGCGGTTCTGGTACGCGCTGCGGGTGGTGTCCCCGGCGACCGCGGCGACCTGGTCCGGCACCAGGACGCGCTGCAACCGGTAGCGGGCGGGGTCGGGCAGGACGCGGGCGAGCCAGGTCGCGAAGCCCAACCGGCGCGGGACGCTGAGCTCGAACCGGGGCCGCCGGACGACGCGGAGCACGGCTCGGCCGACCTCGGCGGGGGCGAGCCTGCGCACCGGGCCGGTGGCGGTGCCCGCGGCGAGCTCGGTGTCGACGACGCCGGGCAGCACGAGCGAGAGCCGCACGCCGCTGCCGTGCAGCTCGGCGCGCACCGCGTCCAGGTAGCCGTGGACGGCGTGCTTGGTCGCGGCGTAGGTCGCTTCGCCCGGTGGCGCGAACTTGGAGGCCCCGGAGGCGATGGTGACGATCTGCCCGCGCCCGCGCTCGCGCATCCGCGGGGCGGCGAGCCGGACGCCGCGGATGACGCCGTGCACGTTCACCTCCAGCTGGCGGCGCACGGCGTTCTCCGGTTCCGCGTCGAAGGGGCCGACCCACATCACGCCCGCGTTGTTGACGAGCACGTCGATCGGCCCCCACCGGTCGGCGACCGCGTCGAGGAAGGCCGCGAACGAGCCGGTGTCGGTGACGTCGACGGGGAACGCGGCGAGGCTGCCGGGCAGTTCGGCGGCGGTGCTCTCGGCGGCCGCCAGGTCGCGGTCCCCGATGGCGACGCGGGCACCCGCCGCGGCCAGCGTCCGCGCGATCTCGCGGCCGATGCCGCGGGCGCCGCCGGTGACCGCGATGACCATGCCGTCCGGTGCTCTCCGCACGTCCCCACCTCGCAAGTTGATCTGACACGACGTCGTGTCAGATGACTAAGGTAGCGGACGTCCTCCTCGCCGCGGAAGGGGCGCGATGACGAACCAGCCGAACCCGAGGGGCCGCCGCTACGCCGGTCTCGACCCGGCCGAGCGCGCGCGGCACCGGCGCGCCACCCTGCTCGACGCCGCCCAGGAGCTGTTCGGCGACCGCGGTTACCAGGCGACCTCGGTCAAGCAGCTGTGCGCGCACGCCGGGCTCACCGAGCGGTACTTCTACGAGTCCTTCCGCGATCGGGAGGCCGCGCTCGTCGCGGTGTACGACAAGCTCGTCGACGGGCTGCGCGGGACGACGCTGGCGGCGGTGGCCGACCACGAGGGCTCCGCCGACATGGCGCGGCACGGGCTGGACGCCTTCGTCGGGTTCCTGGTGGCCGACCAGCGGCGCGCGCGGATCGTGCTGGTCGAAGTGGTCGGGGTGTCGGCGGAGCTGGAGGCGCGGCGGCACGCGGTGCTCACCGAGTTCGCCGAGCTGCTGGCCGAGATGTGGCTGGGCGACGTCGAACCGGGCGCGCAGCGGCGGCTGACGACGATCGCGCTCGTCGGCGCGGTCAACCACCTGCTGGTCGACTG
This sequence comes from Saccharopolyspora sp. NPDC047091, assembly GCF_040643635.1. Taxonomy (NCBI): domain Bacteria; kingdom Bacillati; phylum Actinomycetota; class Actinomycetes; order Pseudonocardiales; family Pseudonocardiaceae; genus Saccharopolyspora; species Saccharopolyspora sp. NPDC047091. Next base: position 67,540 of record NZ_JBEYUS010000010.1, on the reverse strand, counting down.
GCTGCTCAGCGGGCGGACCCGGCGGCCGGAGGAACTGGTGCGGGCGTGCGCCTCGCTGTTCGCGGGAGCCAGGGACCGGCTCCTCGCGGAGGGCTGATCGACTCCTGCCACCGGCCGAGTATTTAATCGTTACACACGCGTGGTTCGCCGAGCTGCACCCGGACGGCCGAGCCCGCTGATCGATCCGGCCGCGGCCGAACGTGTTCCGCATGACCGATCGCGACGCTACGGCCGATCGACCGGCGCCCGAACGGGCCTTGCCCCCGCACCGCATCGGCTCCTATCGTGCACGCCATCGATTGAAACGTTTTATGCATCCCGGGTGCCGCTCGGCACTCGAACCTGCGCATCAACGCCGATGGACAGGAGGGCCGATGGTCCGATTCGGGAGCAAGACCACGACCGGGTGGCGCGCGACCATCGCCGTGGCCATGTCGAACTACATCGAGGCCGGTTCGATCATCGCGATCGCCACCAGCCTCGGGCTCTGGCAGGACCGGTTCGGGCTGGACGACCTGGCCGTCGGACTGCTCGCCGCGCTCAGCGCGAACGCGTTCGGCGCCGCCGCCGGTGCCGCCATCGGCGGGCCGCTGTGCGACCGCTACGGGCGGAAGTTCATCTACACCTACGACCTGCTGCTCTACATGCTCGGCGTGCTCATCGCGGTGTTCGCCACCTCCTTCGGGATGCTGCTGACCGCGTTCGTGCTCACCGGCATCGCCGTCGGCGCCGGGGTCACCGCCTCCTGGACCTACATCGCCGAAGAGGCACCGCCCGAGCGGCGCGCCGCGCACGTCGGCGCCGCGCAGCTCGCCTGGTCGATCGGGCCGACGCTCGGCTACCTGCTCGCCGTCGTCGTCGCCCCGCTCGGACTGCTCGGCAGCCGGTTGATCTTCCTGCACCTGTTCGCGGTCGCCGCCGTCACCTGGTGGGTGCGGCGCGGCCTCGCCGAATCGGCGCTGTGGCGCAGCCGCAACGCCGAACCCGAGCGGGTCACCTTCGCGGACAGCCTGCGCGGGCTGTTCACCAGGAGGACGAACCTGCTGGCGATGCTGTTCCTGTTCGGCGTGTACGCGCTGTGGAACGGCGTCGCCGGGCAGGCCGGGATCTTCCAGCCCCGGATGTACGAGGCCGTCGGGCTCACCTCCGCCACCGAGCAGTACCTGCTGCAGGTGCTGGTGTGGGGCTGCACCAGCGCCGCCACCTACTTCGGGTTCATGCTGCTCGCCGACCGGATCAGCCGCCGGTGGCTGTACTGCGCCGGCGCCGCGCTGGGCGTGCTCGCCTGGGCCGCGCTGATCTACGCGCCCGCGAGCACCCCCACCCTGCTGTTCTTCGCCGTCGGCTGGGGCGTGTCCTCCGGCATCGGGGCGCAGGCGTTCTACGGGTTGTGGGCGAGCGAGCTGTTCGCGACCCGCTACCGGGCCAGCGCGCAGGGCGTGCTGTTCCTCGCCGCCCGGGTGCTGGTCGGGCTGCTCAGCGTCGGATTTCCCGCGCTGCTCACCCAGATCGGGCTGCGCGGGCTCGGCACCCTCATCCTCGGGCTGCTGCTCGGTTCGCTGCTGATCGGCACCATCTGGGCACCGCGCACCCAGGGCAAGAGCCTGGAGCAGATCGAGCGGGAGCGGTACGGCTCCGGGACCACCGGCGGAGCGGTGGTGGCGCCGTGACCCGCGTCTGCTTCCAGCTGCAGGTCGACCCGGACCGGCTCGACGAGTACCGGCGGCGGCACGCCGCGGTGTGGCCGGAGATGCTGCGCGAACTCGAAGCCTCCGGGCGGCGGAACTACTCGCTGTTCCTGCGGCCCGACGGGCTGCTGATCGGCTACTACGAGACCGACTCGGTCGCCGACTCCGACGCGCACCTCGCCGCCTCCCCCGTCGCCGCCCGCTGGGAGCGGTACATGGCCGACCTGTTCGTCGGCGACGGCGGCCGCGCCGACCAGAACACCACCGCGCTGCCCGAGGTCTTCCACCTGGCGGACCAGCTCGCCCGGCACGAACTCGCACGGCACGAAGGAGCACAGCCATGACCACCACGTTCCAGGAGATCACCCCCACCCTGGAGCGGCAGGCGATCGAACTGCCGAGCTGGGCGTTCGGCAACTCCGGCACCCGGTTCAAGGTGTTCGGCACCCCCGGCACGCCGCGCACCCCGCAGGAGAAGATCGCCGACGCCGCCACGGTGCACGAGTTCACCGGCCTCGCCCCCGCCGTCGCGCTGCACGTCCCGTGGGACGCGGTGGACGACTTCGCCGCGCTCGGCGCGCACGCCGAACGGCTCGGGGTGCGGCTGGGCACCGTCAACTCGAACACGTTCCAGGACGCCGACTACAAGTTCGGCAGCCTCACCCACGCCGACGCGGCGGTGCGGCGCAAGGCCGTCGACCACCACTTCCGCTGCATCGAGATCATGCACGAGACCGGGTCCACCGACCTGAAGATCTGGCTCGCCGACGGCACCAACTACCCCGGGCAGGGTTCGCTGCGGGACCGGCAGGACCGGCTCGCCGACTCGCTGGCCGAGATCTACGCGCGGCTCGGCGAGCACCAGCGGCTGGTGCTGGAGTACAAGTTCTTCGAACCGGCCTTCTACCACACCGACGTCCCCGACTGGGGCACCTCGTTCGTGCAGGTCAGCGCGCTCGGCGACCGGGCCTTCACCTGCCTGGACACCGGGCACCACGCGCCGGGCACCAACATCGAGTTCATCGTGATGCAGCTGCTGCGGCTCGGGAAGCTCGGCTCGTTCGACTTCAACTCGCGGTTCTACGCCGACGACGACCTCATCGTCGGCGCCGCCGACCCGTTCCAGCTGTTCCGCATCCTGCACGAGGTGATCGCCGGTGGCGGGCTGGACGAGGGCTCGCCGGTGCGGTTCATGCTCGACCAGTGCCACAACGTCGAGGAGAAGATCCCCGGCCAGATCCGCTCGGTGCTCAACGTGCAGGAGATGACGGCCCGCGCGCTGCTCGTGGACCGCGCGGCGCTGGCGAAGGCGCAGCAGGACCACGACGTGCTCGGCGCCAACGAGGTGCTGATGGACGCCTTCCACACCGACGTCCGCCCGGCGCTGGCCGACTGGCGCGCGAACCGCGGACTGCCCGCCGATCCGATGCGCGCCTACGCCGAATCCGGCCACCAGCGGCTGCTCGCCGAACAGCGCACCGGTGGCGCGCAGGCCGGGTGGGGAGCCTGATGCCCACCCGAGGAGAGGAGACCATGCCGAACCGCACCGTCCAGGACCTGATCGCCCGCAGCAACCGGTTGGGCGCCGACCCGCGCAACACCAACTACGCGGGCGGCAACACCTCCGCCAAGGGCCGCGACGTCGACCCGGTCACCGGGCAGGAGGTGGACCTGATGTGGGTGAAGGGCTCCGGCGGCGACCTGGGCACCCTCACCGAGCAGGGGCTGGCGGTGCTGCGGCTCGACCGGTTGCGCGCGCTGTCCGCCGTCTACCCCGGACCGGACCGGGAGGACGAGATGGTCGCCGCGTTCGACCACGTGCTGCACGGCAAGGGCGGTGCCGCGCCGTCCATCGACACCGCGATGCACGGCCTCGTCGACGCCTGCCACGTCGACCACCTGCACCCGGACAGCGGCATCGCCATCGCCACCGCCGCCGACGGCCCGGCGCTGACCGAGGAGATCTTCGGCGACCGGGTGGTGTGGGTGCCGTGGCGGCGGCCCGGCTGGCAGCTCGGCGAGGACATCGCCGAGATCAGGCGCACCCACCCGCGCGCCATCGGCACCGTCCTCGGCGGGCACGGCATCACCGCGTGGGGCGAGACCGCGCAGGAGTGCGAGCTGAACTCGCGGTGGATCATCGACACCGCCGCCGAGCACATCGCCGAGCACGGCAGGCCGGACCCGTTCGGCGCCGCCCTCGACGGGTACGAGCCGCTGCCCGCCGCGGAACGCCGGGCCAAGGCCGCCGCGCTCGCCCCCGTGCTGCGCGGGCTGGTGAGCACCGACCGGCGGCAGGTCGGGCGCTTCACCGACGGGCCTGAAGTGCTGGAATTCCTGTCCCGCGCGGAACATCCGCGGCTGGCGGCGCTCGGCACCAGCTGCCCGGACCACTTCCTGCGCACCAAGGTGGCGCCGCTGGTGCTGGACCTGCCCGCGACCGCGACCGTCGAGGAATCCGCGGCGCGGCTGCGGGAGCTGCACGAGCGGTACCGCGCGGACTACGCGGCCTACTACCGGCGGCACGCCACCCCGGACTCGCCGCCGATGCGCGGCGCCGACCCGGCGATCGTGCTCGTGCCCGGCGTCGGCATGTTCAGCTACGGCACCGACGCCCAGACCGCCCGGGTCGCCGGCGAGTTCTACGTGAACGCGATCAACGTGATGCGCGGGGCGGAGGCGTTGTCCACCTACTCCCCCATCGCGGAGGCGGAGAAGTTCCGCATCGAGTACTGGGAGCTGGAGGAGGCGAAGCTGCGGCGCAGGCCCGCGCCGAAACCGCTCGCCACGAAGGTCGCGCTGGTCACCGGTGCGGCCTCCGGCATCGGCAAGGCCACCGCCGCCCGCCTCGCCCGCGACGGCGCCACCGTGGTGCTCGCCGACCTCGACGCCGCGAAGGCCCGGGAGGCCGCGGCCGAACTCGGGGCCGCCGACGTGGCGATCGGCGTCGGCGCCGACGTCACCGACGAGGACGCGGTGCGCGCCGCCGTGGACGCCGCGGTGCTCGCGTTCGGCGGGCTCGACGTGGTCGTCAACAACGCGGGCCTGTCGCTGTCGAAACCGCTGCTGGAGACCACCGCCGCCGACTGGGACCTGCAGCACGACGTGATGGCGAAGGGCTCGTTCCTGGTCAGCAAGGCGGCCGCGCGGGTGCTGATCGAGCAGGGCCTCGGCGGCGACGTCGTCTACGTCGTGTCGAAGAACGGGGTGTTCGCCGGGCCGAACAACATCGCCTACTCCGCGACCAAGGCGGACCAGGCGCACCAGGTGCGGTTGCTGGCGGCCGAGCTCGGCGGGCACGGCGTCCGCGTCAACGGCGTCAACCCGGACGGGGTGGTGCGCGGCAGCGGGATCTTCGCCGGCGGCTGGGGCGCGCAGCGGGCGAAGGTGTACGGGGTCGCCGAGGAGGACCTGGGCGAGTTCTACGCCCAGCGCACCCTGCTCAAGCGGGAGGTGCTGCCCGAGCACGTGGCGAACGCGGTGTTCGCGCTGCTCGGCGGCGACCTCGCCCACACCACCGGGCTGCACGTGCCGGTGGACGCCGGGGTCGCGGCGGCGTTCCTGCGATGAGCGGGACCGTCGCCGCCGTCGACCTCGGCGCCACCAGCGGGCGGGTCGTGCTCGGGCACGCCGGGCCGGGCGAGCTGCGGATGCGCGAGCTCGCCCGGTTCCCGAACGCGCCGGTGCGGGTGCGCGGGTCGCTGCACTGGAACGTGCTGGAGCTGTACCGCCAGGTGTCCGCCGGGCTGGACCGGGCGGTGCGCGAAGCGGACCCGGTGAGCGTCGGCATCGACTCGTGGGCGGTGGACTACGCGCTGCTGCGCGGCGGCCGAGTGCTCGGGATGCCGCACCACTACCGGGACGAGCGCGGCGCCGCCGCCGTGCCCGACGTGCACGCGGTGATCGGCCCCGCGGAGCTCTACGAGGTCAACGGGTTGCAGCACCTGCCGTTCAACACGGTGTTCCAGCTGGCCGCGGACCGGCGCAGCGGGCTGCTGCCGATCGCCGAGCGGATGCTGCTGCTGCCGGATCTGCTGGGGTACTGGCTGACCGGCGAGCAGGTCGCCGAGCGCACCAACGCCTCCACCACCGGGCTGCTGGACGTGCGCACCGGCGAGTGGTCGGACGCGTTGCTCGCGCGCCTCGGCCACGACCGCGGGCTGCTGCCGCCGCTGGTGTCGCCGGGTGCGCGGATCGGCGAGCTCGACGACGGGCTCCCGGTCACCGCGGTCGGTTCGCACGACACCGCCTCCGCGGTCGTGGCCGTCCCGGCCCGCGACGAGTCGTTCGCCTACATCTCGTGCGGGACCTGGTCGCTGGTCGGGGTGGAGCTGGAGCGCCCGCTGCTGTCCGAGGCGGGCCGGGCCGCGAACTTCACCAACGAGCTCGGCGTGGACGGGCGCATCCGGTACCTGCACAACGTGATGGGCCTGTGGCTGCTGAGCGAATGCGTCGCCGAATGGGAGCGCACCGGCCCGGCCGTCGATCTGCCGGTGCTGCTGGCGGCGGCCGCCGAAGTGCCGGCCGGTTCGGTCGCCGAGTTCGACGCGGACGATCCGCGGTTCCTCGCGCCCGGCGACATGCCCGCGCGGATCGCCGCCTGGCTGGCCGAGCACGACCGGCCGGTGCCGGGCGGCCGCGCCGAGTTCACCCGCTGCATCCTGGAGAGCCTCGCCACGGCCTACGCGGACTCCGTGGCAAGGCTGGAGATCCTCACCGGACGTGCACTGTCCACAGTGCACATCGTGGGCGGCGGGGCGCGGAACGAGCTGCTGTGCCGGTTGACCGCCGAGCGCACCGGCCGCCCGGTCGTCGCCGGACCGGTCGAGGCCACCGCCCTCGGCAACGTCCTCGTGCAGGCCCGCGCCGCCGGACTGCTCACCGGCGGCCTCGACTCCCTCCGCGCGCTGGTCCGCTCCACCTGCGCACCCCGCACCTACCGCCCCGGCGAGCTCGCAGCGCGGTGATCCGCGAACCGTCCACTTCGGACAGCGACACGGCGGGTCAGCGGGGCGGCGAGGCGCGGGGCACGCCGCGCGCGTTCCCGCGTTCCCGCGGACACCGGACACCGGACACCGGACACCGGACACCGGACACCGGGACCGCGCCACCCCTCCACGCACATCCCGCATGATGCGAACAATCGTTGCAAAACAAGCCGATTCCACCGCAGAAATGCATCCCCCGCTCCCCCGCCATTCGAGACACGCGAATGCGCACGAAAAGATGACTCCATCCGGTGGAAGCACTTCCGGGCCGCTGGACGAGCCGCCGAGCCGTCGGTAGCTTCATCCACATCGCGGCACCGCACGAGTTCCACCTCGAATGCGGGCCGCCCACGGGGGAACGATTGGGGATCCGCACCTTGCTGAGTTCGGCATTTCTCGCCACCATCATCGTGATGATCATGGCTCCCGGCCCGTCGTTCGTGGTGCTGGTGGACACCACGGTCCAACGCGGCAGGGTCGGTGGATTGTTCGCGGTGGCGGGGAGCACCACCGGCCTGACCTGCTGGGCCGCGACCTCGGTGCTCGGACTCGTGGCGCTGCTGCGCGCGTCCGACCAGGTCTTCTTCGGATTCACGCTGCTCGGCGCCGGCTACCTGTGCTGGCTGGGCATCAGCACCCTGCGCGGGGCCTGGCGCGACAGGGGGCTGCCGATGGGCGCCGACCTGGTCCCGGACGGCCGGACCGCTCCGTCCCACTGGGGCTGCTACCGGACCGGGGCGATGACCAGCCTCGCCAACCCGAAGATGGCGGCCGTCTACCTGGCACTGTTCCCGCAGTTCCTGCCGCCGGGCGGGGGAACCGCCACGCAGGTCACCACGCTCGCCGGCGTGCAGATCGCGTTGAGCACGCTCTGGTACCTGATCGTCGTCGCGGGCATCGGAGCGATCCGCGCCCGGCTGACCCGACCGCGCTGGCGATCGGGCATGGCGGTGGCCAGCGGTTCGGTGCTCATCGTCCTCGGGCTGCACACCTTGACCCTCGCCTGACGGGCGATCACCCCCGAAGAACGCCGCGCGCTCGGCGCGCCCACCTGCCCGCGCGCCCTCGTTGCCGACTCAGCACGCGCACTGGAGGAAACACGCATGAACGCCGCCGAAAACGACGTCCGAATCAAACAGATCATGATCGAATCCTTGCGAATCGATCGCTCTCCGCACGAACTCACGAATGATCTCGTCCTCGACTCGGACGCGATCCGAATGGATTCCCTCAACCTGCTCGAACTCATCGTGCGAATCGAGCGAGAACTCGGCGGAGAAGTGTCCGACCGAGCGGTATTCGAAGCGAATCTGCGGACCGTCGGCGATCTCATCGACCTGGTCCGGATCGAGATCCTCGCGCCCGCCGCCACCTGCTGACAGGTCGCGGCACCGAAATTCCGACACACCACCCCGGGCAACTTCCCGCGCGTGGTCGGCCGATGCACGTGTGCAGGCCGTCGCACGCCGCGCAGCACTGCCCGCACGCGGAACGGAGACCGCCATGCCCGAGGAACCCGCCGACCACGACGCGGTGCCCACCCACTGGTACAACGTGCTGTCCGACCTGGCGGACGTCGAGGACGCGGCGCGGTTGCGGCGCGCCCGGCCGGACTCGCACGTCCACCGCCCCACCGGCGGCATCGCGCCCCAGATCCCGCTCTCCATGTACCGGCAGAGCGTCGGCGACGACCGGTTCGTGCCGATCCCGGCCGAGGTGCGCGAGACCTACCGCCGCTGGCGTCCGACACCGCTGCGGCGGGCCCGGCGGCTCGAGCGGTTCCTCGGCACTCCCGCCCGCATCTACTACAAGTACGAGGGGGCCAGCCCGACCGGCAGCCACAAGCTCAACACCGCGCTCGCCCAGGCCCACTACTACAAGCAGGCCGGGATCACCCACCTGACGACCGGGACCGGCGCCGGCCAGTGGGGGTCGGCGCTCGCGCTGGCCTGCCAGAGCTACGGGATCCAGTGCACCGTGTACATGGTCCGGTGCAGCTACGAGCAGAAGCCGTACCGGCGGGTGCTGATGGAACTCGCCGGTGCCGAGGTCATCGCGAGCCCGAGCACCACCACCGAGGCGGGCCGCGCCGCCGTGCGGCGCGATCCGGACACCGACGGCAGCCTGTCGATCGCCAACGCCGAGGCGTTCGAGCACGCCAGCACCACCGCGGGCCGCGGGTTCTCGGTGGGCAGCGGGGAGAACCACGTGCTGCTGCACCAGACGGTCATCGGGCAGGAGGCGCTGACCCAGTTGGGCGCGCTCGGCGAATTCCCGGACGTGGTGATCGGCTCGGTCGGCGCCGGGAGCAACTTCTCCGGCCTCGCCTTCCCGTTCCACGGGGAGCGGGTCCGGACCGGCCGCGACGTCCGGCTGCTGGCGGTCGAACCCGAGGCGTGCCCCAAGCTCACCAAGGGGCACTACGCCTGGGACTACAACGACTTCACCGGCATCACGCCCATGACCAAGATGTACACGCTCGGCCACCTGTTCGTCTCACCCGGCATCCACGCGGGCGGGTTGCGCTACCACGGTGCGGCGCCGCTGGTGAGCGCGATGCGCCACCAAGGCCTGATCGACGCCGTGGCCTACCCGCAGGGAGCGGTGTTCGAAGCGGGGACGGCTTTCGCCGAGCACGAGTGGATCGTGCCCGCCCCGGAATCCGCGCACGCCGTCCGCGCGGCGATCGACGAGGCGCTCGACGCCAAGGAGCAGCGCCGGGAGCGGGTGGTCCTGTTCAACCTCAGCGGGCACGGCCTGCTCGACCTCTCGGCCTACGACCAGCACCTCAGCGGCCGGATGCACGACATGGCGGCGACCGACGAGCAGATCGCCCGCTCGCTCACCGTGCTCCCGCGGATCGACGAGGAACGACCGGCCCATGCGCACCGCGCGCACGGCTGAGCGGGCGCGGGCGAACCCGGTCCGCCCGCGCACCCTGCTCGACGAGCCGGATGCCGTCCCGTCGGCCGCCGAGCCCGGCGCCGACCCGACACCGCTCCCGCCGCGACCGGCGGTCGCCATCGTCGGGCTCGGCCCCCGCGGGCTGTCGGTGTTCGAGCGCCTGATCGTGCACCTGCGCTCGCGCTCCGACCTCCCGATGCGGGTGCACCTCATCGAGGACGCGCACCTCGGCGGAGGGCGGATCTGGCAGCCCGATCAAGAGCGGTGGTTCCTGATGAACACCGTGGTCGGCGAGCTGACCCTGTTCTCCGGCGCGGCGGGACCCGGCCCGTGCCGGGCGGGCGCCGGCCGGTCGTTCCTGGAGTGGCTGCGGCACCAGGACGATCCCGAACTGGCCGCGCTCGGGCCGGACGACTACGCACCTCGCTACGCGTACGGCCGCTACCTGGGCCACGTCCACCGCTCGGTGCTGGCCAGCGCCCCGCCCTCGGTCGAGGTCGTCGAGCACCGCGGGCGCGTGGTGGCGCTGCACCGGGACGATCCGGGCTACCGCCTCGAAGTCCGGATCGACGGTGCGGTGCGGGAGCTCGACTTCGACGCGGTCGTCCTCGCCACCGGCCACGGCCGCTCCGAACCCACCGGAGCGGAACGGCGGCTGGCGGAGTTCGCCGCCCGGTCGCCGGGATTGCGCTACATCCGCGGGGACAACCCGGGAGAGCTGGGCCTGGACTCGATCCCGCCCGGGGCGCAAGTCGGGCTGATGGGTCTCGGCCTGTCGTTCTACGACGTCCTGCTGTCGCTGACCATCGGGCGCGGCGGCCGGTTCCACCGGGAGGACGGCGAACTCGGGTACCGGCCGAGCTCGCGCGAGCCGGTGGTGGTGGCGGGTTCCCGCAGCGGCCTGCCGATCGCCGCGCGAGCGGTGAACCAGAAGTCCGGGCGCGGCCCGTTCCAGCCGAAGTTCCTGCACCACGAGGCGATCAACGAGCTGCGGATGCGGGCGTGCGGCAGGCACGGGCGCGCCGATCTGGACTTCGACCGGGACGTGCTGCCGCTGCTGGTGGCCGAGATCAACCACGTGTACTACGCGACGCACGCCCGCGGCCGCTTCGGCACCACCGCCGCGCTCCGGCTGTCCGCGGACCTGTGCGCCGCGGGTGCGGCCGTCCAGCGGTGGCCGGGGATCGCGGCCGCGCACGGGCTGGGCGACATCGCACCGCTCGACCCGGACCGGCTCGCCCGGCCGTTCGCCACGACGACCTACACCGGTCCGGAGGAGTTCCGCGCGGCGGTCCGGGCTGCGGTGCAGGCGGATCGGGCGGAAGCGGCGCTCGGCAACGTGGACAGCCCGCTGAAGGCGGCGACCGACGTGTTCCGGGACGCCCGCGAGCTCATCCGCGCCGTGGTCGAGTTCGGTGGGCTGCGTCCGGAGTCCTACCGCGATTCCTTCCTCGGGCGCTTCTTCCCGGCGCTGGCGCTGCTGTCCACCGGACCGCCGGGCATCCGGGCCGAGCAGTTCCTGGCCCTGCTGGACGCGGGCGTCCTCGCCGTGGTCGGCCCCGGTGCGACGTTCCTCCCCGACCCGGAGCAGGGCAGGTTCGTCGTCGGGTCGCCGCAGGTGCCCGGATCGCAGCGGGCGGTCTCGGTGCTCATCGACGCGAAGATCCCCAAGCCGGACCTGCGCCGGAACGCGGACCCGCTGTTCCGGCGACTGGTCGCCGACGGCATCGCCACCGGGTTCGCCACCGGCGCGGGAACGACCGCGCACGACACGGGAGGCATCGCCATCACCGCCGCGGAATACCGGGTCATCGCAGGCGACGGCGAACCGAACCGGGCGCTCTACGCCGTCGGGATTCCGACGGAGGGACCGCGGTGGTTCACCCAGATCGGCAACGGCCGCCCGGGTGCTCCGACCGCGTTCGAGCGCGACGCGGAGGTGGTCGCCGTCAGCCTGCTGCGCCGCCTCGGCGCCCTTCCCACCGGACGCCGAACACCGGCGCCCGCCGATCGCCCTGCCAACTGACGTCACGGGAGTGAACACTGTGGACGGAACGAACGCCTTCGGCGATTTCCGCGCGGCCAGGGACGTCCTGCTGAAGCACCGGCTCGACCACGACGCGGCCGTCCGCGAGTTCCGCTGGCCGCGGTTCAGCACGTTCAACTGGGCGCTCGACTGGTTCGACCGGATCGCGCGGGGAAACGACCGCGAGGCGTTGCGGATCGTGGCCCCCGGTGCGGACCAGGTCCGCAGCTACCAGGAGCTGGCGCGCAGATCGGACGAGGTCGCCTCGTGGTTGCGTGCTCGGGGCGTCGGCCCCGGCGAACCGGTGCTGGTGCTGCTGGACAACCGCGCGGAGCTGTGGGAGCTGCTGCTCGCGCTCATGAAGCTGCGGGCGGTGATCGTGCCGACGTTCACCACGATCGGGCGGGACGAGCTGGCGAGCCGGATGCACCGGGCCTCGGTCCGGCACGTGGTCGCGGAGGCGGGTATCGCGGCCGGCTGGGGATCGCTCCCCGAGCCGCAGGTACGGGTGTCCGTCGGCGGGCCGGTGCCGGGCTGGTCCGATTTCGACGACTCGGACGGACCCGGCGCGTTCGAACCGGACGGGCCGACGGCGCCGGACGAACCGCTGTTCCACTACTTCACCTCCGGCACCACCGCGCGCCCCAAACTGGTCGTGCACAGCCACACCAGCTACGCGGTCGGACACCTGGCGAGCATGTACTGGAACGGGCTGCAGCCGGGCGACGTCCACCTCAACGTCGCGCCTCCCGGTTGGGCGAAGCACCCGTGGAGCTCGTTGTTCGCACCGTGGAACGCCGAAGCGAGCCTGGTGTCCCTACCCGGTGCCAGCAGCGCGCACCGGATCCTCGACGCGCTGGAGCGCACCGGGGCGACGAGCTTCTGCGCGTCGCCGAGCACGTGGCGCGCGCTGCTCCGGGCCGGTGCGGCCGATCGGACCGTCCGGCTGCGGGAGGCGGTGAGCGTCGGCGAACCGCTCACCCGCGAGATCGTCGACCAGGTCCGGGAAGCCTGGGGAGTCCGGGTGCGGAACGGGTACGGGCAATCCGAGGTCACCGCCATCGCCGGGGTCGCTCCGGGGCTCGATGGCGATCCCACCGAGCTGGGCAGGCCGTTGCCCGGCTACGACTTGGTGCTGTGCGAGCCGGGATCGGAACGCCCCGGGCGGGAAGGGGAGCTCTGCGTGGATCTGACCGCGAACCCGGTCGGGATGATGCGCGGTTACCTCGACGGGCCGACGCCCGGCGGTGCCGCCGCGATGTACCGGACCGGTGACCTCGCGCGCTGGGACGGGTCGGGCGGGCTGCTCTTCCTGGGCAGGCTCAAGGACGTGCGCCACGGCGCGGACGGTTCCCGCATCAGCCCGCCCGAACTGGAGGCCGTGCTGCTGGAGCATCCCGCGGTGAGCGAGACGGCGGTGCTGGTGCTGGACGAACCCGGCCGGGAACCGGTGCTGAAGGCGTTCGTCGTGCCTGCCGAGTGCTGGAACGCCACGTCGGTCACCGCCGAGGCGCTGTTCGCGCACACCCGCGGCAGGCCGACGCCCGGGATCGACGTGGTGGAGTTCGTCGACGACCTGCCCCGGACCGAATCGGGCAAGACCCATCGCGACGCGCTCCGCGCCTACTCGCGCCCCGCCCTGCTGGAGTTCCGCAGGAGCGCGGAGTGAGGCTCACAGCGCGGTGATCCGCGTCCCGTCCACCTCGGGCAGCGCCTCGATGACGCTGCCCAGGTGGGCGCGCATCGCCTGCTCGGCGGCCGCCGGATCACCGGCGCAGATGGCGTCGACGATCGCCAGGTGCTGCGGCAGCGAGACGCTCGGGCGGCCGGGGTGCAGGGCCAGCCGGAACTGGTGGCGCACGTTCTGCCCGCGCAGCCTGCTGAGCACCTCGTGCGCGGTCCGCTGACCGCTGACCCGCAGCACCAGGGAGTGCAGCCGCTTGTTCAGCTCGGAGTAGCTCCACACGTCGCCGCCGGCGACCGCGGTCCGCATCTGCTCGGCGATCTCGCGCAGTTCGGCCTTGTCCGCGTCGGTGGCCCGGTCGGCGGCGCGCGCCGCGCACAGGCCTTCGACGGCCATCCGCACCTCGGTGATCTCGATGGCCTCGTCGAGGGAGACCGCGCGCACCCGGGCGCCGCGGTTCTGCACGCGTTCCACGAGGCCTTCGGTGGCCAGCTGCACGAGCGCGTTGCGCACCGCACCGCGGCCCGCGTCGAACCGTTCGGAGAGCTCGGCCTCCACCAGCCGCTGGTCGGGCGCGAAGTCGCCGCGGGTGATCGCGTCGCGGATCGCGTCGACCACCGCCGACCGCCCGGACTCGCGCTTCGCTGTCGTCACTGCCCTACCCCGCACAATTGTGAACAATGTTGTCCACCGATTCTAACCACCGGCCTCGGACGCCTGCCCCGAGGAGCTCCGGGAGCGGACCCGGATGGTCGAGCTCGCCAGGGCCATCATCACGGCGCCGAACAGGCCGGTCACCGCGAACGCGGTGAATCCGAGGTCGGCGCGGCCCGCGGCGAGCAGCGCGCCGCCGAGCCACGGCCCGAACACCGCGCCGAACCGGCCCATCCCGGCGACCCAGCCCAGCGCGGTGTCCCGATCGCCCGCGTCGTGGTGCGCACCGACGGCCGCGTAGACCATGCTCTGCCCGCTGAACAGCAGCAGCCCGGCGACGAACACCACCGCGTAGAGCACCGCCACCGGCAGGTGCACGCCCAGCACGTACACGAACACCGCGGTCAGCGCGAACCAGACGACCACGATCCGCCGCGCCCCGACCAGGTCGGCGAGGCGGCCCGCCACCAGCATGCCGACGATGCCGCCGACGTTGAGCGCGGTGGAGAACAGCAGCGCGTCACCGGTCTCGTAGCCGAGATCGCCCATGATCTTCGGCAGCCACTGCCCCACCCCGTACACGAGCATCAGCCCGGCGAACGAGGTGAGCCAGAACAGCAGCGTCACCGGCCACCGCCCGCCGCTGAACAGCGCCCGCAGGCCCGCCCAGCGGTCCGGCCGCTCGGGCGCGGGCGCGGCGGGGGCGATCCCGTGCCGCGCCGAGACCGCGGCCGCCGCTTCCGGCCTGCCCCGCGCGGCCAGGATCGCCGGGGACTCCGGCAGCAGCCGGACCGCCACCGGCAGCAGCACCACCGCGGGCACCGCGCCGGCGACGAACACCCAGCGCCACCCGGCGGTGTCGACCAGCACCAGCGCGATGAGCGGCGCGAGCGCCCCGCCCGCCTGGTGCGCGGTCATGATCACCCCGGTGGCCAGCGCCCGGCGGCTCCCCGGCCAGAACTCCATGCCGTAGGCGATGGCGATCGGCAGCAGCGCGCCGAGCCCGAACCCGCACAGCAGCCGGCAGAACCCGAACACGGCGGCGCTGCCCGCCAGCCCGGAACCGAGGGTGGCCAGGGTGAACAGCGCCACCGAGGCGAACACCGCCGGGCGGCGGCCGACCCAGCGGGTGGCGGTACCGGACAGGATCGTGCCGATGAGCATGCCGAAGGTGGTGGCGCTGCCGATCTCGCCCGCGGTGGCGTCGGTGAGCCCGAGGTGCCCGGCACCGATCATCTCGGGCAGCACCGAGCCGTAGACGAAGGTGTCGATGCCGTCGAGCAGCACCAGCGCCCAGCACAGCGCGATGACGATCGCGCGGCGCCGGGCGGTCGGGTCGGTCGCGCCGGGCGGGTCGGTCGGGGGTGTGGTCCGGTTCATGGCGGGCTCCTCGTTGAGCTGTGCGCTGCCGAACGAACGACCGGTCAGTCGACCGGCGGAGTGCCGTGGGTGTGGAAGGACTCGATGGTCTGCAGGCCCCAGGCCTGCCCCTTCGCTCGTTCCCGCTCGGTCCAGGTGATCAGCGGCCAGTCGGGGGCGAGCACCAGGCGGGTGAGCGGGTTGCACAGCTCGACGCGGTTGCCGCCGGGCTCGTAGACGTAGAGGAAGAAGGTCTGCTGGATGGCGTGCTTGTGCGGCCCGGTCTCGATGAACACGCCGGTGTCGACGGCGAGGTCGGCGGCGCGCAGCACGTCCTCGCGAGTGTCGGTGGCGAAGGCGATGTGGTGCAGCCGGCCCGAGGAGCCGGTGCGGTCCTTGGTGTGCACCAGGTCGTAGGACTTCTGGGTGAAGGTCTGCCAGCGGGCGGCGATCTCGCCGTCGTCCAGCCGGATCTGCTCGGTCGGGCGGGCACCGAGCACGTCGACGAGGAAGCCGCTGGCCTGCGCGACGTCGGCGGCGAGGTAGTTGACGTGGTCGAGCCTGCGGACTCCGACGCCACGACCGGGTTTGGCCTGCGGCTGGTTCTTCAGCGCCGGGGCGAGTTCCGCGGGCGCTTCGTACCAGGACGTCTCGTGGTAGAGCGCGATCTCGTGCCCGTCCGGGTCGACCGTGGTCCACAGCGGACCGATCCCGGGTTCGTCGCGCACCCAGCGCCCGCTGCCGCCCGCGGCCTGCACGGCGGTCTTGCGGCGGTCCAGCGCCTCGGCCGAGGAGCAGCGCAGCGCGGTGCGCCCGACGCCGGGCCGGTCGCGGCGGGTCACCACCAGGCTGTGGTGCTCGTAGTCGTCCCAGGTGCGCAGGTAGGTGTGGTCCCCGTCCTGCGCGGTGGCGGTGAGCCCGAGGAACTCGGTGCAGAAGGCGACCGTGTCCGCGGGGCACGGGGTGAACAGCTGCACGTGCCCGAGGTGGGCGATGTCGCCGAGCGGCGGCCGGGTGGGCGTGTCGGCGGCCATCCGCTCGAGGGTGGTGAGGTGCTCCGGTACGGGGTGCATGCGGCCTCTCCTCCGAAGGGTTCAGCGACCGGCGGCGGGTTCCGGTTCCGCCGACTCGGCTCGCAGCCGGATCTTGCGGGTGGCAGGGCCGAACAGCGCCAGCGCGAGCGCGCCCACCACCCAGGTTCCTGCGATGAAGTAGAAGACGGTCCGGTACCCGTACCCGCTGTAGAGCGCGGCGATGATCAGCGGCCCGAACGCGTTGGACAGCCGTCCGAGCCCGTAGGAGACCGAGGTGCCCAGCGAGCGGCCCGCCGTGTCGTAGAGCTCCGGCGAGTAGGCGTAGGCCAGCGAGGTGTAGCCGCGTTCGAACAGGTTCACCAGGAAGCCGAACACCACGACCAGCACCGGCAGGAACGTCAACCCGTACAGCAGCCCGGAACCGGCGATGATCAGGCCGAACACCACCAGCGCCCACTTCCGCTCGACCCGGTCGGTGACCTGCGCGGCGAGGAAGGACCCGAGCGGTGCGCCGACGGTGGTGAGCGCGACGAAGAAGATGGAGTCCTCCACGCTGACGCCCTCGGCGGCCAGCAGGGTCGGCGCCCACGAGGAGAAGCCGAAGAACCCGATGGTCTGGGTGATCCACAGCACCGACAGCAGCAGGGTCGGGAACAGGAACCGGCGCTGCTTGAGCAGGCGCAGCCCCGGTTTCGCGGCGGGCGCGACCGCGACCGGTTCGACGGCGGCGGGCAGGGCGCCGTGCTCGGCCGACGCCGCGTCCTCCAGGCCCCGCAGCACCGCGTCGGCCTCCTCATGGCGGCCGCGGGTCTCCAGCCACTGCGGGGATTCGACGAGCCTGCGCAGGAAGAACAGGAACAGCACGCCCAGCGCGCCCCACAGGTACACCAGCCGCCAGGTCTGCTCCCCCATCGGCACGACCAGCGCGGCGATCAGGTTGGTGACCGGGGTGCCGCAGATGCCGATCATGATCACGTAGGCCTGGAACTTGCCGCGCTTCGCCCGCGGGAACAGCTCGTTGAGGTACACGACCGCGACGACGGTCATCGCGGCGAGCCCGGCGCTGGTCAGCACGCGGAACACGCCCATCGAGGCGATGTCCCAGGCGAACACCGTCGCCAGCGACCACACCGAGAACCACACCGTGGTCAGCGTCAGCGTCCGCTTCCGGCCCAGCCGGTCGGCCATCCCGCCGGCCACGACCGAGCCGAGGAACATGCCGACGAACGACAGCGAGGTCACGTAGGCGATGTGGCCGACGTCGGCGCCCCACTGCTCGCGGACCTTCGGCGCGGTGATGGCGAAGGTGTTGATGTCGGCGAACTCGAAGAAGTACGCGAACGCCAGCGCGGCGATCGTGGTCCGGTGGAACCGGGAGATCGGCAACCGGTCGAGCCGGTTCGCCGCGTTCGCGGACCGTTCGTCGCCATTGACGGGGTGCTGCACTGCGGTCTCCTCGGGGCGGGACCGGGCTTCGTCGCCCGGCCGTGGATCAGGCTTGCTCGTCCGGCCAGTAGAGGCGCATCGGGTTGTCCACCAGCAGCGCCTGCCGCTGCTGCGGGGTGACCGCGATGTGCGGGACGTGGTCGAGCAGCAGCCCGTCGTCGGGCATGTGGTCGGTGAGGTTCGGGTGCGGCCAGTCGGTGCCCCACAGGACGCGGTCCGGGAAGGCCTCGACGGCGCGGCGCGCGAAGGGCACGACGTCGGCGTAGGCGTTGCGCTCGCCGTCGAGCGCGGGCGGGCCGGTGCGGGACAGGCGTTCCGGGCAGGAGACCTTGACCCACGCGCGGTGGCGGTCCGCGAAGTCCAGGAATCGGCTGAACTCCGGGCCGTCCGGGTCCTGCTCGACGTCGGGCCGCCCCAGGTGGTCGATCACGATCGGCACCGGAAGGCCCGCCGCGAGCTCCTCGACGTCGGGCAGGTCGCGGGCTTCGAAGTAGAGCACCACGTGCCAGCCCAGCGGCGCGATCTTCTCGGCGATGGCCCGCAGCGTCCGGGTGGGCGCGGTGTCGACCAGCCGCTTGACGAAGTTGAACCGCACCCCGCGGACTCCGGCCTCGTGCAACCGGTCCAGTTCCGCCCGGGTGATGTCACCGTCCACTGCGGACACCCCGCGGGCCCGGCCGCCGGAGGCCCGCAGCGCGTCGACCAGCGCGCTGTTGTCGGTGCCGTGGCAGGTGGCCTGCACGATCACGTTGCGGGCCAGGCCGAGGTGGTCGCGCAGCGCGAACAGCTGCTCCTGGCCCGCGTCGACGGGCGTGTACTTGCGCTCGGCGGCGAACGGGAACCGCGCGGCGGGACCGAACACGTGGCAGTGCGCGTCGACCGAGCCCGCGGGCGGGATGAACGCCGGGGCGCTCGGTTCCGGGTGCCAGGGCAGCCACCCCGGGGTGACTTCGGTGCTCATGGGTTCTCCTCCTGCCGCCGGGGCGGCGTGCGTCGGTGCACGGGACCGCCGGTTCCCGTTCCGGGAGCTCAGTCCCGGTAGGTCAGTCCCATGGCCGCCAGCTTCGGGCGCATGTCGTAGAGGTCCAAGCCGAGTTCTCCCTCCTGGAACCGCGCGCGCTTGCCCGCTTCCCCGGCTTCCCGCTTCGCGGCGGCCGCCGCCACCTCCGATGCCTTCGCCGCGGGCACCACGACCACGCCGTCGGTGTCGGCCACGATGACGTCGCCCGGTTCGACCAGCGCGTTGGCCACCACGACGGGCACGTTCACCGAGCCGAGGGTCGCCTTGACGGTGCCCTTCGCGTTGATGGCGCGGGAGAACACCGGGAAGTCCATGGCGCGCAGCTCGTCGACGTCGCGACAGCCGCCGTCGATGATCAGCCCCTGCGCACCGCGGGCGCGCATCGAGGTGGCGAGCAGCTCGCCGAAGAACCCGTCCTCGCACTCGGTGGTGCACCCGGCGACCAGCACGTCGCCCTCCTGCACCTGCTCGGCGGCGACGTGCAGCATCCAGTTGTCCCCGGGCTGCAGCAGCGCGGTGACCGCGGTGCCGCAGACCTTCGCCCCCTCGTAGACCGGGCGGATGTAGGGGCGCAGCAGGCCGACCCGGCCCAGCGCCTCGTGCACCGTGGCGACGCCGAACTCCGCGAGGGCTTCGACGGCGGCGCGATCGGCGCGCTGGACGGTCCGGTGGACGATTCCCAATTCGTGCACGGTGCTCCTTCGGGGTTCAGCGGCCTTGCGCGGTCAGGCGCGCGTCCAGCCGGGGGTAGGCGCGGCGGGCGTTGCGCTCCTCGATCGCGGCGAGGGAATCGGCGGGGAGCCCGGCCTTCTCGACGTAGCGGCGGGTGTCGTCGAAGTGGTGCCCGGTGCGGGGATCGACGCCGCGCACCGCGCCGACCATCTCCGAGGCGAACAGCACCGACTCGTGCGGGATCACGTCCAGCAGCAGGTCGATGCCCGGCTGGTGGTAGACGCAGGTGTCGAAGAAGACGTTGCCCAGCAACGATTCCTCCGGTTCCGGCTTGCCCAGCGCCTGCGCGAGCCCGCGGAACCGGCCCCAGTGGTAGGGCACCGCACCGCCACCGTGCGGGATCACCAGGCGCAGCTCGGGGAAGTCGGCGAACAGGTCGCCCTGCAGCAGCTGCATGAACGCGGTGGTGTCGGCGTTGAGGTAGTGCGCGCCGGTGGTGTGGAACGCCGCGTTGCAGCTGGTGGACACGTGCACCATGGCGGGCACGTCCAGCTCGACGAGCTTCTCCCACACCGGGTACCAGTGCCGGTCGGTCAGCGGCGGCGCGGTCCAGTGCCCGCCGGAGGGGTCGGGGTTGATGTTCACCGCGACCGCGCCCAGCTCGCGCACCACCCGCTCCAGCTCGGGCAGGGTCGTCGCCGGATCGACCCCGGGCGACTGCGGCAGCATCGCGCCGGGCGCGAACCGCTCCGGGTAGAGCTCCGAGACCCGGTGGCACAGGTCGTTGCAGATGCGCGCCCACGCCGCGGAGGTCGCGAAGTCCCCGACGTGGTGCGCCATGAACGAGGCGCGCGGCGAGAACACGGTGACGTCGATGCCGCGCTCGTCCATCTGCCGCAGCTGGTGGGCTTCGAGGGATTCGCGGATCTCGTCGTCGCCGATGACCGGGCCGGCCGGGTCGGGCCGCAGCGCCGGATCGGCCAGCCCGGCGACCTGCGCGTCGCGCCAGCGGCCCAGCGGCTCGGGGGCGGTGGTGTAGTGGCCGTGCACGTCGATGATCACGCGGAACGCTCCTCGGCAACGGGATTCCAGAGGGCGGCGGGCACGAGGACCTCGCCGGACATCAGCAGGCGGGCGGTGCGCAGCAACCCGGATCGCAGCACCCGCCCCGGTTCGGCGGGGTCGAGCCCGAGGGCGACGCTGAACTCGCCGGACGGGTGCTCCACCGAGACGGTCGGTTCGGTGCCGCGGACCTCGGCGGCGACCTCGCGGGCGACGCTGCCCTCCAGCACGCACGCGGTGGCGGCGGTGACCGCGGCCAGCACACCGATGGAGCGGTGCGCGACCCGCGGGATGAGGCTGCGGGTGGACAGGTCGCCGCCGTGCCGGGGCGGTGCGACCAGCGTCATCTTCGGGTAGTTCTTCGCCTCGACGTCGCCGAGCCCCATCGCGCGGCCGCAGACCAGCCGCAGCGCCTCGACCTTCGCCTTGAGCTCCGCGTCGCCGTCGATCTCGGCGGGGTCCTCGTAGCCGGTCGCGCCGAGCCGGTCCGCGCGGACGACCACCAGCGGCTGCCCGTTGTCGATCAACGTCACGTCCACCGCGCCGAGGCCGGGGACGTCGACGGTGTCGCGCGGGTTCCCGGTCGGCAGCAGCGATCCGGCGACCGAGCCCGCGGTGTCCAGGAACCCGATCTCGACGGGGGCGGCGGTGCCCGGGACGCCGTCGATGCGCGCCTCGCCCGCGTACTCGACGTGCCTGGTCCCGTCCGGTCCGGTGGGGGTGCGGACGGTGATCTCGGCGACCATGCCGGTGTTGCGGGTGAGCACGCGGGCGGTGGTGCGGTCGGCGTCCGGGACGACCATGCCGGTCTCGACGGCGAACGGGAGCACTGCGGCGAGCATGTTCCCGCAGTTCGCGGTCGTGTCGACGCTGCTCCCACCCGGCTGCACCTGGCCGAAGGTCCACTCCACGTCGACGCCGGGCCGGTCGCCCGGGCGCACGATCCCGATCTTGCTGGTGAGCGGGTGCGCTCCCCCGATGCCGTCGATCTGCCGGTCGTCGGGCGAGCCGAGCGCGGCCAGCAGCACGGCGTCGCGGATGGGGACGTCGGCGGGCAGCGCCCGCTCGTCGAAGAACGGGCCGCGCGAGGTGCCGCCCCGCAGGAACAGGCACGGGATCGCGGTCTGCGCACCGCGGCGGTGCGAGCGCGCGGCCTGGCCGGCGTCGGCGGGCATGGCATTCCTCCTCCGGGGCGCCGCGGGTGCGGCGCCCGCCGTGGTCATGCCGAGGAACCTAAACTATGAACACGATTGTTAACAATCCCTTCGACAAAATCGGGCGTCGATCCGGGCTCCCGCCACCGGGCGCCCGACGAGGCCGCCGGCCCGGCCCGCGCTCCGGCACCAGCGCGCTTCCAGCGCTGCGACCAGCAGCGGGGCGCCATAGCATCGCACCGCCACGGCCCTCCAGCGCCTGCGAGGAGTGCGGATGTCCGAACACCACGGAGGCTCCGACGAACCGGAGCTCGCGGGCTTCGACCACGAGCCGGAACTGTCGGCGGCGGAGCGGGAACTGCGGGGCGTGCCCACCGAGACCCCCTCCGGCGACCCGATCCGGAACGTGTACTACGTGGCCTTCGTCGCCGCGCTGGGCGGACTGCTGTACGGCTACGACACCGGGGTCATCTCCGGCACCCTGATGCAGATCGCCCAGGACTTCGGGATCACCGAGTCCTACCGGCTGTTCGGCGCCACCCTCCCCAGTCACACCATCCAGGAGATGATCACCGCCTCGATCCTGGTGGGCGCGGTGATCGGCGCGCTCAGCGCGGGGTCGTTCGCGATCAGGTTCGGCCGCCGGGCGACGATCATCACCGTCGCGGTGATCTTCGGCGGCGGCGTGGTGCTGGCCGGGCTCTCCCCCGAACCGCTCACGCTGATCGGTAGCAGGCTGCTGCTGGGCCTGGCGGTCGGCGGCTGCACCCAGACCATCCCCACCTACATCGCCGAGCTGTCCCCGCCGGAGCGGCGCGGCGGGTTCGTGACCTTCTTCAACGTCGCCATCGGCATCGGCATCCTCGCCGCGGCGCTGGTCAACGTGGTGTTCCGCGAGGTCGCCTGGCACTGGAAGATCATGATCGCGGTCGTGCCCGCGGTCCTGCTGATCCTCGGCATGCTGCGAGCCCCGGAGAGCCCGCGCTGGCTGGTGCACCGCGACCACACCGGCGCGGCGCGGATGGTGCTGCGGTGGGTCCGGCCCGACGGCGCCACCGCCGACCGCGAGGTGCGGGAGATCGAGCACGTGCTGCAGCGGGAGAACGAAGCGCGGGGCGGCCCGTGGTCGGCGCTCGGCGAGAAGTGGCTGCGCCCGGCGCTGGTCGCAGGCCTCGCGGTGGCGATCTTCACCCAGATCACCGGGCTGGAGATGATGATCTACTACACGCCGGTCATCCTCACCATGGTCGGCTTCTCGTCGGGGTTCTCGCTGTGGGCCAACGTCGGCGTCGGAATCGTCTACGTGGTGATGACGCTGGTCGGCAAGCTGGTCGTCGACCGGATCGGCCGCCGCAGCCTGATGCTGGCCATGCTGCCCGGGTCGGCGATCTCCATCGCGCTGTTCGGCCTGCTGTTCCTCGTGTCCGGGCAGCGGCCGAACCCGTGGCTCGCGCTGGTGCTGCTGCTGGCGTTCATGTTCTTCCAGGCCGGCGGCATCCAGGTGGTGGGCTGGCTGATCGGCTCGGAGATCTACCCGCTGCGGATCCGGCCCGCCGCGACCGGGCTGCACGCCGCGGCGCTGTGGGGCTCGAACCTGCTGGTCACCTCGACCGCGCTCACGCTCGTCAACGCGCTCACCCTGGGCGGGGCGATGCTGGTCTACGCCGCGCTGAACGTGCTCGCCTGGGTCGTCGTGCTGTTCCGCGTGCCCGAGACGAAGGGGCGGTCGCTGGAGACCATCGAGCGCAGCCTCAACCGCGGCACCTTCCTGCCCGAACCGGTGCGGCAGAGGTCCTGACGCAGCCGCGCGGTTTCACCAGGTGCTCGCCGCGGCGCGCAGCTCCCCGAAGACCGAGCGAAGGTGGTGGCCGAGCCCACGCCGCTGCGGGTCGGCCAGCCAGTCCGCCGACGCGAGCTGGTAGGCGGACACCGCAGCCGAGGCGGTCAGCTCGGCGGCGGGCCCGGCGGACCCCCTGCCCCGGAGCGCTCCGGCCAGCGCGGCGCCGAAGGCCGCCATCTTGGCCAGCTCGCGCTCCTGCAGCTCGGCCCGGGAGTCGATGATCCGCCTGCGCTGCTGCGCCGTCTCGCGCCGCCGGTCGAACCAGTCGGTGGTCTCCAGCAGGGCGTCGACGACGACGTCCAGCGGGGACCGGTCCGAGGATGCCGCGCCGATCGCCTCGACGAGCCCGGCGATGAACCCGTCCTGGGACGGGAAGAGCACTTCGCGCTTGTCGGCGAAGTGGTTGTAGAAGGTGCGTTCGGTCAGCCCGGCGCGTTCGGCGATCTCGGCGACGGTGGTGCGCTCGTAGCCGCGCTCGGCGAACAGCTCGATCGCAGCGGCTTGCAATCGTTCCTGCGCTCGTCCCGGCCACCTGCCCATGCCCGGCAGCCTAGTCGATTGCAGGGACTGCAATCGACGCTGTAGGCTCATTTCAGTCTCTGCAATCACCTGGTCGGTCCCACCGGTCCCGGGCGGGCGGCGGCGCCCACCGAGCGCCCGTCCGCGCAGTCCGGCGGCGATCCGACCGAGCTCAAGGAGCCGCGACATGACCACCGCAGCAGGCCGGACCGGGGTGTTCTTCGGCGGGACGTCCGCGGCGGAACCGGGCATGGCGAACCTCGTCGACCGCGCCGCGGAACTGGCGCACGAGGCGGCCGCGGCGGGCGTGCGCACGATGTGGTTCGGGCAGGGCCTCGACTACGACGCGGTCCAGCTCGCGGCGCTCGTGGGCCGCGCCGAACCCCGCATCCACGTCGGCACCGCCGTCGTGCCGATGTACCCGCGCCACCCGCTGCTCGTCGCGGCGGCGGCGAAGACCGCGCAGGCCGCCACCGGCGGGCGCTTCCGGCTCGGCCTCGGACTCGGCGCGCGCACCGCGCTGGAACCCGTGTTCGGCCTGCCGTACCCGCCGCAGATCCAGCACCTGCGCGAACACCTCGCCGTCCTCCGGCCGCTGCTCGACGGCGACGACGCCCCGTTCGAAGGCGACACCCTCGCGTCCCGGCCGATCACTCCGACGTCCGTGGCCGGAGCCGCACCGCGGATCCCGGTCCTGGTGGCCGCGATGGGACCGCGGGCGCTCGCCGCCGCCGGGGAGCTCGCCGATGGCACGATGCCGTTCCTCGCCGGACCGCGAACCCTCGCCGAGCGGATCGTCCCCGCCATCACCGAGGCCGCCGCGGCGGCGGGACGACCGGCCCCGCGGATCGTGGCCGGGGTGCCCGCGGTGGTGACCGACGACGTCGCCGCGGCGCGCACCCGCGCGGCGGAGGTGCTCGGCTTCTACGACGGCATCCCCTCCTACCGCAACGTCATCGCGGCCGAGGGGAAGGCGAGTGCGGCCGACCTCCTGCTCACCGGCGACGAGGACACCGTCGCCGCGGGCCTGCGCCGCTACCTGGACGCCGGGGCCACCGAGCTCATGCTCACCCACACCGACCTGCTGGACGCGGACTCCCGCGCCCGGACCTGGGCGCTCGCCGGGCGGCTGTGAACCGCGGCGACGCCCGCGACCGACCCCGGGCCTCCCGGACCTCCCACGACGAAGGGAAGAACGACCGTGCCGACCCTCGACTCCCCCATCGCCGGGCTGCGGGCCACCAGCACCGCGCGACTGCCGTTCCAGCACAACGTGCTGCTGCGCTCGTTCCTGCTGGAACGGCCCGCGGGCACCGTGGCCGTGTACAACTCGCCCGGGCTCACCGCGGACGCGGCGGCCATCGCCGAGCACGGCGGCGCCGACCGGCTGCTGATCAACCACGAGCACGAGGGCATGTACGGCGACCCCGGCCTCGACGTGCCGGTGTTCGTCCACGAGCGCGACCGCGCCGCGACCGCCCGGCAGATGCGCGTCACCGGCACCTTCGGCGAGCGGCGGATGCTCGCCGACGACATCGAGGCGATCCCCGTCCCGGGGCACACCGCAGGCACCACCTGCTACCTCTGGGACAGCGGGGACCACCGCTTCCTGTTCACCGGCGACTTCATCTGGATCGAGGACGGGGAGTGGAAGGCCGTGGTGCTGGACCGGGGACTGCGCCAGGACTACCTGGCCAGCCTCGCCCTGGTCCGCGAGCTGGACTTCGACGTGCTGGTGCCGTGGGGCGTCACCGAAGGCGACGGCTGCGTCGCCCGGACGGACCGGTCGGACGCGCGGCAGCGGATCGACGCGATCATCGCGCGGGTCGAGGCGGGCTGCACCCGCTAGCGCCCGGCGCTCATCCGAGCGTCAGCAGCTCCTCGGCGGCGGTGGCGTCGGTGACGAGGCCGTGGATCAGGCCGGAGCGGATCGCGGCCAACATCGCCTTGATCTTCGTGGCACCACCGCCGACGGCGATCACCTCCGGAACCTGGCGCAGCAGGTCCGCCGGGATCGCGATGCACCGGTCCTCCAGCCCGGCGACCACGCCGCCCTGCACGTTGAGCAGCGTTCCGCACACCTCGGCCTGCACGCCCTTGGCGAGCAGCGCCCGCCGCTCCTCCACCGGCAGCGAGTCGTGCATCTTCGAATCCGGCGGATCCCAGCTGCCGACGCCGACGACCGCACGGGTCACCGTCCGGTGCAGCTCCAGCGCCCGGGCGATGCCGGGCTGGCTGCGCAGCCCGCGGGCCGTGGTGGTGTCGGCGACGACGAACGGCGCGTAGATCGGGCTGGCCGGGCCGCCGTTGACCGCGGACACCTGCCGCACCAGCTCGACGGTGTTCTCCGAGACCGACCCCGCGACCCCGGTCAGCTGGACCACCGGGCAGGTCGCCAGCCGGGTCAGCGACTCGGGGATCGAACCGAGCGTGCGGCCCCAGGCGACGCCGAGGCAGTCGTCCTCGGTCACCACGTCGCCGAGCAGGTCGGCGGCGACCTTGCCGAGCTGCCGCCTGCGCGTGGCCGGGTCGTCGGCGGTCACCACCGCCAGCGCTCGTTTGAGCCCGAAGTGGCGGCGCAGCCGGTCCGAGAGCCCGGCGTCCACGCCGGACGGGAGCTCGACGGTGATCCGCACGATCCCCTCCGCGTGCGCGGCTTCGAGCAGCCGTGCGACTTGGAACCGCGACAGCGCGAGATCCTCCGCGATCTGCGATTTCGTCCGCTTCTCGAAGTAGTGCTTCGTCGCGACGAGCGCGGCCAGCATCTGGCGCTCGGGACCCACCTGGTCTCCCCACTGGCGCAGTGGCCGCTCATTTGAGCGGCCGGTGTTGACTTTTGAGCGGGACGGGCTCGAAGGTAGCACCTCGTCGACATCGGGGTCCGACGCGCGAGGAGAGCAGTGCACGGCAACGCGACAGGACCGGCTCACCGGAGCCGGACCGGGCGGCAGGGACGAACCACCGCCTCCGGTCGACGCTGCCCGGCCCCTCGCAGCGAGCTCGACCCGGCCTACGAGCGCTCGGCTGATCGGCGCCTCGCCGGCCCGGCACGGCCGGGTCATCCCCGTACCCCGCTGCCCCGCACCGGCCCACCGGGCGGGGCGGCGACGACGAGCCTGCGGAACCGACCGGCTCGGGACGGCGCCGGAGGAGCGGACTCCGCGCCGAGTCCGCCCGTCCGGCCCGCCCCGGCCGCGCCGGTCTCCGCTCCCCCGTTGGCCCACGGCCCGCTGGGCGCGCGCGGTGGCGGAGTGCACCTCGCCCCCGCGTGCAGCAGCCTGCCCCTGGCAACGGAGCTGATCCGCCCCCTCCGGCGGGCGGATCGATGAACGAGAAGTGGAACCACTGGAGGCAAAGGTGCCGAACCCCATTCCCAGCCGGATGTCGGCTGTCGTCGTCCACGGCCCGGAGGACTACCGCCTGGAAGAGGTGGACGTCCCCGCACCGGCCGCGGGCGAATTGTTGATCGAAGTGGAAGCGGTCGGCGTCTGCGCGAGCGACCTGAAGTGCTACCACGGCGCCGCGAAGTTCTGGGGCGACGAGAACCGCCCCGCCTGGGCGCAGAAGGGGATCATCCCCGGCCACGAGTTCGTCGGCACCGTCGTGTCCGGTGATCAGGAGGCGCTGCAGCACCACAAGGTCGAGGTCGGCGACCGGATCGCCTGCGAGCAGATCGTGCCCTGCGAGGAGTGCCGGTACTGCCGCCGCGGCGAGTACTGGATGTGCGGGCCGCACGACATGTTCGGCTTCCGCAATTACCACGGCGCCATGGCCCAGTACACGCTGGTGCCGAAGAAGGCCCGCGCGCACAAGGTCTCGCACGACCTGAAGCCGGAGCACGCCGCCTACGCCGAACCGCTGTCCTGCGCGCTGCACGCGGTGGAGCGCGCCGACATCAAGTTCGGCGACGTGGTCGTCGTCGCGGGCTGCGGCCCCATCGGCCTCGGCCTCATCTCCGGTGCGCGGCAGAAGAACCCGATGACGCTGGTCGCGCTCGACCTCGACGACGACAAGCTCGAACTGGGCCGCCGCTGCGGCGCCGACGTCACGTTCAACCCGCTGAAGGACGACGTGGTCGCCAAGGTCGCCGAGCTGACCGAGGGCTACGGTGCCGACGTCTACTTGGAGGGCACCGGCGCCACCCCGGCGGTCGGGCAGGGGCTGAACCTGCTGCGCAAGCTCGGGACCTACGTGGAGTACTCGGTGTTCGGCTCGGACGTGACGGTCGACTGGTCGATCATCTCCGACGACAAGGAGCTCAACGTCCTCGGCGCGCACCTCGGGCCGAACTGCTGGCCCGCGGCGATCAAGCTGCTGGAGCAGGGCAAGATCCCGGTCGACGAGATCTGCACCCACCAGGTCGGATTGAGCGAATTCCAGCAGGCCCTCGACCTGGTCGCCGACACCTCGGGTGCGTCGGTCAAGGTCTCGATCCTGCCCAACGCGTGAAGGGCGGGACTGACATGACCACCACCGAGACCACCGGCGCGCGGCGCGAGACCTTCCTCGACCGGGTCGGCATCCCGCACTCGCTGCGCTGGGGATTCTTCGCCGTGCTCGTCTTCATGACCGGCAACGGCACCGAGACCAACTTCATCTCGCCGCACATCGAGACCGTGCTCGACAGCCCCGCCACCACGGTCAGCACGATCATCTCCATGTACGGCGTGTCCGTGCTGGTGGGCAGCTACCTGTCCGGCGTGCTGGCCGACCTGTGGGGGCCGCGCCGCGTGATGCAGCTCGGCGCCGCCGTGTGGGTGGTGTTCGAGGCGCTGTTCCTGGTCGCGCTCGGCACCGGCAGCATGCCGCTGGTGTTCCTGACCTACTTCCTGCGCGGGTTCGGCTATCCGCTGTTCGCGTTCGCTTTCCTGGTGTGGGTCAACGTGGTCACGCCGGTCGAGCGCAACGGCAAGGCCGTCGGCTGGTTCTACGTGATGTTCACTGGTGGCCTGCCGACGCTGGGGTCGCTCTACGCGCTGGGCATGATCCCCGTCTTCGGCGGCGGCACCGGCGGTGAGACCGGGGCGATGATCGCCTCCATCGCCCTCGTGGTGATCGGCTTCCTGATCGCGCAGTTCGCGGTGCACGAACCGCACGGTGACCGCCGCGTCGCCGCCGCGGAGCTGTCCACCGGCGAGGTGCTGACCGCGGGCCTGCGGCTCACCGCGCGGCGGCCGAAGATCCTGATGGGCTTCCTGGTGCGGCTGATCAACACCGCGCCGCAGTACGGCATGTTCATCATCCTGCCGACGGTCATCGCCGACGAGCTCGGCTGGGGCCAGTCGCGCTGGCTGGTCATGACCACGCTGGTCTACGCGTCGAACATCCTGCTCAACGCCGTGTTCGGCGCCATCGGCGACAAGTGGGGCTGGCGGCGCACCGTGCAGTGGTTCGGCGTCTTCGGCTCCGCGCTCGGCCTGCTCGCCTGGTGGTACGTGGCGCACCTGGTCCCCGCCGGTTCGGCGTGGGGCTTCTGGGCCGCGACCGCCGCGGGCTGCGTGTTCGGCGCGCTGCTCGCCGGGTTCGTGCCGATGGGCGCGATCATGCCCGCGCTCGCCCCCGAGCAGAAGGGCGCCGCGATGGCCATGTACACGACCGCGGCCGGCGGTGCGGCGTTCCTCGGTGCGGCCGTCCCGGCCGTCGTGCTCGCCATCGGGCTCGGCAACGCCGGCGTGGTGTGGGCGTTCGTCCTGCTCTACGTGGCCGCGTTCATCATGGTCGGCTACCTGAAGGTGCCGGAGGACGAGAACCGGCGGGCGGTGGCCGCGAGCCACTGACCGATCCCGCTCGACCGACGCAGGTCCGCCCGTGCTGCACGGGCGGACCTGCTCGTGTTCGGGGGTCGTGCTGGGCGACTCACGCTCGGCGGCCCGCGCTCAGCGGCCCACGCCCAGCGGCCCACGCTCGGCGGCCCACGCCCAGCGGCCCGCGCCCAGCGGCTCACGCTCGGCGGTTCGCTCTGGCGGATCGTGCTGGGCGGCCGCTCCGGCAGCTCGCACCGGCGGCTCGCGCTGGACGGCTCGTCTTCGGCGGCGGCAGCGCCTCGGCACCGTCCACATCGGCCGGACGGGTGTCCGGGATCACGCGCGGCGACGGGAGTTCGGGCGGGGATTCCGCTTGACCATGCCGCGACGGCCGGGGATGTGCTGGGCGCATGCCGCTCACCGCCGCCACCTACCTCGCTTCGCACCTGCTGAGCCTGCTCGGCAACGGGATCGCCGCGGTCGCGCTGCCGCTGATCGTGCTGCAGACGACCGGGAGCCCGCTGGGCACCGCGGTGCTCGCGGGCGCGACCGCCGTCCCGGCCGTGCTCGTCGGACTGCTCGGCGGGGTGGTGGTCGACCGGATCAACCGGCGCACCGCCTCCGCGGTCGCCGACCTCGTCTCCGCGGTCTCGGTCGCCGCGCTGCCGCTGGTCGACCTGGGGTGGGGCCTGAACCTGACCTGGTTCGTGGTGCTGGGCATCGTCGGCTCGTTCGGGGACGTGCCGGGCACGACGGCGCGGGAAGTGCTCGCGCCGGTGGTGGCCAGGCACGCCGGGATCGACATGGCCCGGCTGATCGGGCTGCGCCAGGCCGCGAGCTCCGCGGCCCTGGTGATCGGCCCGGCCGCGGCGGGCCTGCTGCTCGCCGCCTTCGACCCCACCTCGGTGCTGTGGATCACCGCGGGCACGTCCGCGCTGGCGGCGCTGCTGACGCGGACGTTGCCGCGCCACCTCGGCGAGGTCGAGGGCACCGCGGCGCCGCGCCGATCGGTGCTGCGCGAGCTGGGCGAAGGGTTCGCGGTGGTGGGGCGCAGCCGGTTCCTGCTCGGCACGTCCGGGCTCGTCGTCGGCCTGGCCGTGGCGCTCGGCGGGCTGCAGGGCATGGTGCTGCCGCTGTACTTCGACCTGATCGCCCGGCCCGACCTGCTCGGGCTCGTGCTCACCGCGCTCGCCGCCGGGATGCTGGGCGGTGCGGCGCTCTACAGCGGCGTCGGCGGCCGGTGGTCGACGCGGACGTGGCTGGCGGCCGGATTCGCCGGGACCACCGCGGGATTCCTGCTGATGGCGTCGCTGCTCTCCCCCGCCGTGGTGTTCGCCGGAGCCGCCGCGCTCGGCCTCGGCAACTCGGTGGTCGGCGCGGTCACCGGGGTGCTGCAGGTCGAGCGGACCAGCAGCGCGGTGCGCGGCCGGGTGCTGAGCTTCAAGACCACGCTGCTCACGATCGCCGCGCCCGCGGGCATCGGGTTGGCCGGGGTCGTCGCGGAGTTCGGGTCGCCGGTCCTCGCCGGGTTCAGCGTCGCCGCCGTGTGGGTCCTGGTGCTGCTCGCGGTGCTGGGCAGCCGCGCCTTGGCCGAGCAGGTACCCACCGCCCCGGTGGCCGAGCCTGTCGTTGCCCAGGGCTGACTCGCTGTTTCCCCACTCCTGTTGCGTCGCACTGGGATGGCGGAACCTCAGCGGTTCCCCCGCTGCCCGCTTTCTCGGTGTGGCCGCGATTTCTCCTGCACCAAGCCCGTGCACAGCGAAATCGCCATCCTCGCGAGGGGACCGCTGAGAACCCGCTGGTGGTCCCGGTTTGGTGGTCGGCGGCTCGGCGGCTCCGCCGCTGACAGGACCCGCCGGGCAGGGCCGGAGACCCGCAGTGCGGCCGCGGGTGCACCGGCCGGCTGGAGCGTGTGGTGGGCTGGCGGTCGCCGCCCGCTGCCCGGCCGCGGGCGGCGAGGCGATCACACCGGCGTGACCAGGAGGAACCGAACCATGCAGACCATCCGCCACGACGTCACCGACGGCGTCCTCGTCGTCACGCTGGACCGCCCGGACCAGCTCAACGCGTTCACGGTCACGATGGCCGACGAGCTGGAGGACACCTTCGTCCGGGCGAACGCCGACGACTCGGTGCGCGCGGTGGTCGTCACCGGCGCCGGTCGCGCCTTCTGCGCGGGCATGGACCTCAGCGCCGAGGGCAACGTGTTCGGCCTCGACGAGTCGAAGGAGCCGACGCTCGCCGACATGGCCGATCTGTCCGATCCGGAGCTGCACCGCGTCCGCGACACCGGCGGCCGCGTCACGCTCGCCGTGCACGACTGCGCCAAGCCCGTCATCGCCGCCATCAACGGTGCGGCCGTCGGCATCGGTGCGACCATGACGCTGGCGATGGACGCCCGGTTGATGTCGAGCCGCGCCCGCTTCGGCCTCGTGTTCGGGCGGCTCGGGATCGTGCCGGAGGCCGCGTCCTCCTGGTTCCTGCCGCGCATCGTCGGGCTTCCCCGGGCGCTGGACCTGGCCTACCGGGCGGACATCCTCGACGCGGCGGCCGCCGCGGAAGCGGGCCTCGCGAACAGCGTGCACGAACCGGAGGCGCTGCTCGACGAGGCGCTGCGGCTCGCCGACGCCTGGACCCGGGACCGCTCCCCCGTCGCGACCGCGCTGACCCGCCAGCTGATGCGCCGCGGCAGCGCCGCCCCGCACCCGCGCGACGCGCACCGGGTCGACTCGCTCGCGATGTTCTACACGAGCACCGGCGACGGGGCCGAAGGCGTCGCCGCGTTCCGGGAGAAGCGCACGCCCGACTTCCAGGGCAAGGCCTCCGACCTCCCCGCCTTCTACGCGGAATGGCTCGACGAGCAGCGGTGATCCGGGTCAGCCGTTCCGGACGAGACCGCGTTCGTCGTGGGTGACGGCGGGCCAGGGGCGGCGGGAGCGGTCCAGGGCGCGGCCGAGCACGTCGAGGACGTCGTCCAGTTCCGCGTCCACGTCCTCCTGGTCCACCGCCAGATCCGGTTCGGCGGTGCGCCGGAGGAACGCGGGCAGGTCCCGGAGGCGGTCCCGCAGCCAGGCGATCGGGTCGGCGGTGAGCTCGGCGTCGAAGACCCGGTCGCCGGGCTCGCCGTCCTCGACGCGCGGGTGCCAGTGGATGCGGTCGGCGCGGCCGGGGCCGGACTCCAGCAGATCGAGGCGGCAGAACGCGGGCCGCACCGTCCACGGGTCGGAGGCGTAGATGCTGCCCTCGCGGTGCTCGTCGACCGCGCGGAACTCGATGCGCACCCCGCGTTCCCGCACGTCCGGTCCGGTCTCGGCGGGGTCGCGGAAGTCGACCTCCTCCGCGGTGATCGCCAGTGGTCCGAACTTCCAGGCCGTGAGCATCCCGGTTCCTCCTCTCGTGGTGCCGCGGCGGATCGTCCTACGGACGTGCGCCGTCGTGTCGCAGCACGACCTTGCCGCACGAGTCCGGTTCGGCCAACCGCGCGGCGGCGCGCTCGGCATCGTCGAAGCCGAAGGTCGAGTCGACGATGGCGTGCAGGCCGCTCGGCCGGCCCGCCGCACGCACCAGGTCGTCCGCGTCCGGCACCGGCAGCGCCGACCGGTGGTCGACGGCGACCAGTTCGGCGCACGCCCCACCGGTCTGCGCCATCACCGGCTGCCCGACGTCGACGCCGCGCACCTGGGCACCGACGGCGACGACGTGACCGGCCATCTCGAAACCCACCCGGTCCGCGGGCACCCGCCAGTCCGCGCTGTCCGGCACGTAGTCGCCGCGGCGCATCAGCAGGTCCGCCCGGTTCAGCCCGGCCGCCACCACCCGGACCAGCAGATCCGCCGGTCCGATCACCGGTTCCGGGCCGTCGGTGAGCTGCCACCGCACCGGTTCTCCCGCGCTGACCACCATTCGCACCACGCCGGTATCACGCGCTAGGCGCGGTGCAGGACGCCGGAGCGGGCGGTCCCCCAGATCGGGATGTCGCGCAGTTCCCGCGGATCCACCTCGTAGGGGTCCTCGTCGAGGACGGCGAAGTCGGCGTGCTTGCCGGGTTCGAGGCTCCCCGCGGTGCGTTCCATGCCCAGCACGTGCGCGGCGTCCACGGTGATCGCCCGCAGCGCCCGGTCGACGCCGATGCGCTCCCCGGGGGCGAGCACGGTCTCGCCGTCCGCGCCGCGCCGGTTCACCGCGACCCACGCGGCGGTCAGCGGGTGCATCGGCACGGCGACCAGCGCGAAGTCCGAGTGCAGGGCGAAGGTGACGCCTTCGCGTTCCAGCGAACCGAGGCGGCCGACGGCTTCGGAGCGGTCCGGCCCGTAGCCCTCGTGGCTGTGCACGTGGCTGCGGTAGTGCACGAAGTAGCAGTTGACGCTGGCCTGGGCCCCGAGGGCCTTCACCCGGCGCGCCTGGTCCGGTGTGCTGATGCAGTAGTGCTCCAGGGTGAACCGGTGGTCGAAGCGGGGCCGCCGCTCCTGCAGCTTCGCCAGCGCGTCGAGCGCGGCGTCGATGCTCTCGTCCCCGTTGGCGTGGCAGTGGATCGGGATGCCCGCCTCCCAGAACGGCAGCATCCGCTCGTGCAGCACGTCCCACGGCACGTCGTTGCGCACCCCGTTGCTCAGGTCGAGGTAGCCGGGGAAGCGGACCCGCAGCGACATGGCCGGGAACGAGCCGTCGGCGAGGAACTTGACGCCGCGGAAGAACAACGTCTCGCTGTTGCGCTCGTGCAGCCGCGCCAGGTGCTGCGCCGCGCCGGGGCCGTGCTCGTCGTGCAGCGTCATCTCGGAGGACACCAGGCCCATCCGCAGCGGGGTCGCCGGATCGTTGAACGCGGCGTCGTGGATGCGCCACTCGTGCTCGGGGTCGGTGAGGCCGAACAGCAGTTCCGCGGTGGTGGTGACGCCGGAGCGCACCGCGATCGCGGCCATGTCCCGCAGGCCCCGCTCGCCGGTGTCGGCGACGAGGTCGGCGGCCGAGCGCCCCACGGCGGCCTTGTGCGCCGCGAATTCGATGAACTGCCCGTTGAGCCTGCCGTCGGGGTAGCGCATCACGCCGTGGACGGTGCTGTCCTCGGTGACGCGGGTGGTGCGCAGCGCGGCGCTGTTGGCGTAGAGGTAGTGCGGGGCGAGGGAGATGATGAACACCGGCCGCCCCGGCACGACCTGGTCGAGTTCGTCGCGGTGCAGGTGCCCGCCCTGCACCGCCGGGTCGAAGCCCCAGGCGACGAGCGCCTCGCCCGCGGGGGTGCGGGCGTCGAGCGCGCGCAGCTCCGCCAGCACGCTGTCCCGGGTCGGATGTCCGGGGTTGGTGCCGCACGGGCCGGGCGACTCGATCGGTCCGAGGTACGGGACGCCGAGGTATCCGGAGGACATCGCGAAGTGGGTGTGCGGGTCGATGAACCCGGGCATGATCACCTTGTCCCGCAGGCTGTCGTCCACTTCGTAACCGTGCCGGTTCAGCCACGGCTTCATGGATTCGATGCTGCCGGTGGAGAGCACGCGCCCGTCCAGCACGGCGACCGCAGGCGCGGTGGGACGGCCGGGGTCCATGGTCAGCACGCGCTTGGCGGGGAAAACCGTGATCTTCGCGGTCATGAGGTGCACGCTCCTCTGCTGGACGCGGGTTCGGTCTCGGACAGCGGTCGGCGGGAGGTCTCCGGCAGGGTCCACGCGGCGACGAGCGCGATGAGCGACGCGCCCACCAGGTAGTAGGCCGGGGCGAGCGGGTCGCCGGTGACCTCGATCAGGAAGGTCGCGATGAACGGCGCGGTGCCGCCGAACACGGCGTAGGCGAGGTTGTAGGTCAGCGCCGAGGCGGTGTACCGCACCCGGGTGGGGAACAGTTCGACGAGCAGCACCGCGGTCACCACGTTGCAGGACACGACGCCCAGCGCCAGCAGCAGCTGCCCGCCGATCGCGGGCACCACCCCGGCACCGCCCGCGAGCAGGAACGCGGGCACCGCCCCGACCACGAGCAGCCCGGCGGCGGCGGCCATGGTGGTCTTGCGCCCGAACCGGTCGGAGAGGCGGCCGACGACGGGGCACAGCGCCGCGGCGAACAGCAGCGCGACCACGTTGGACAGCAGGGTGGTGTGCGCGTCGTGCCCGGTGAGGACCTTCAGGTAGGTCGTCATGTAGGTGGTGAACATGTAGAACGACAGCGCTGTGGTGCAGATGAACAGCCCGAGTTCGAGCATCGTCCGCCCGTGCGAGCGCAGCGCCTCCCGGACCGGTGCGGGGGCGACCTCGTCCTGCTCGGCGACGTGCTGGAAGTCCGGCGTCTCCGCCAGCTTCTGCCGGATGTAGAAGCCGCAGACGCCGAGCGGGGCGGCGATGAGGAACGGCAACCGCCAGCCCCACTCGGTCATCGCGGCCGCGCCGAGCGCCCCGCTGCAGGCGAAGGACACCACGGCGGCCAGGCCGAACGCCGCGAACGTGCTCACCGGCAGGAAGCTGGAGTACCAGGCGCGGCGTTCCCGGCGGCAGTGCTCCAGCACGAACGCGCAGGCCCCCGCGTACTCGCCGCCGCTGGAGAAGCCCTGCACGCATCGGATGAGCACGAGCAGGATCGGCGCGGCCACCCCGATCGCGGCGTAGGACGGCAGGACGCCGAGCGCGACGGTGGCACCGCCCATGAGCAGGATCGTGATCGCCAGCACCCGCTTGCGGCCGACGCGGTCGCCGAGCGCTCCGAAGTACGCGCCGCCGAGGGGCCGCAGCGCGAACGCGACCGCGAACGCGGCGAACGTCTTGAGCAACCCGGCCGTGGCGTCGCCGCTGGGGAAGAAGTTGGTCGCGATCTCGGTGGCCAGGAACCCGTAGAGCGCGAAGTCGAACCATTCGACGAAGTTCCCGATGGAGGCCGCGCGGATGACCTTGCGCAGTTCCGTCGCTTCGTGGTCTTTCGTCATGGCACCTACCGGGGTCAGTCGCTGCGGAAGAGGCATTCGTCGGCGGCGATCCCGCACCGGATCTCGCGCACGGTCACGGGTTGCGGGCGGCCGGAGGCGTGCTGCAGCGCGCCTTCCAGCCACGCTTCGAACAGGTAGCAGGCTCGGTCCACGGAGCGGACCGAACCGGCGACGGGCAGCAGGGCGGAGTGCTCGACGCGCACGCACAGCTTGCCGCGCACGGGGTCGAGCACGTCGATCGCGAAGCGGCCCCAGCCGCGGCGGGTGAGCTGGTCCAGGTAGTGCTCGACGGTCGCGGTCCCGGACAGCCCGAGCCGCGCCGATTCGTGCTCGCACCAGTGCCGCGCCGAGCGCCTGCCTGCGTCCCGGTACAGCTGACCGGCCTCGTCGCGGCCGACCCGGGCTTCCACCGCGTCGAGGTTGTTCACCAGCAGGTGCTGGGGCACCAGCACCATCGGCAGTCCCCCGACCTCCCACCGCCCGGACACCGGGTCGATCTCGACCGGAACCGGTGGTTCGAACTCGCCGCGCTTCTGCATGCAGAGATAATACAAAGACTCCTCCGCAGGTCAAGGGTCGTCGATCGATGTGCCAGGATGGTCGACATGGGACGGCGGCAGCGGACGCAGATGGAGCGCGCGTACTCGGAGGTCAAGGCGCGGTACATGACGCTGCGCCTCACCCCGGGCGAGTGGATCGACGACGTGGCGCTCAGCCAGGAGCTCGGCCTGAGCCGCACGCCGATGCGCGAAGCGCTCTTCCTCATCGCCTCCGAAGGGCTCATCCGCGCCCAGCCCGGCGGCGGGTTCACCGTGCGGCCGCTGGACCTCGCCGGCATCAGCGGCCTGTTCGAGGCGCACATCGTCACCGCGAAGGCGATCGCGCGGCTGGTCGCCAACCGCGCCACCCCGGCCGAGATCGCCGAGCTCCGCGCCGCGGGCGCGGCCGTCGACGACGCCATCGGGCGCCGGGACGCACCGGACATCGCCGCGGCCAACGCCGCGCTGCACCACCTCGAAGCGCGCATCGCCCGCAACGAGTACCTCTCGGCGCTGGCCGCGCGCATCCACGACGAGGGTCAGCGGCTGGGCTACCTGGCGTTCGGCGGCGCCGAGGACTGGAACGCCCGCCGCCTCGACGACCACTTCGAACGGGTCAGCCACGACCACTCCGCGCTCATCGACGCCTACGAGGCGCGGGACCCCGACGTCGCGGAAACCGTTGCAGTGGCCCACGTCCGGCTGTTCCGGGAACGGATCCTCACCTACATCGCCGCCAGCGGTGCCGACGACGTGGACCTCTCCGGCGACCTGCTGGCCTCGGTCCGGCTCGGCACCGCCGACGTGCGCGACGCCCGCTAGCCGAACCGGCGGTGCCCGACCGGCCGGACGGGCGCACTTCTCCACCCGCGCGGACATCCGTCGTGCTGCTCTACTCGTCGGGACATCGGCGACGAGGCTGGAGGCGACGCGTGGCAGCGCAGGGGCAGGAACAGGGGCACGACCGGACGGCGTACTCGATCCCGGGCCTGACCGGGCCGGTGGAGATCGTCATCGATCGCTGGGGCGTTCCGCACATCTACGCCGACGACACCTACGACGCGTTCCGCGCGCAGGGGTTCAACGCGGCGCGGGACCGGCTGTGGCAGATCGACTTCTGGCGGCGCCGCGGGCTGGGGCGGCTCGCCGAGGTCTTCGGACCGGAGCACGTGGAGCGGGATCGCGCGGCCCGGTTGTTCCTGTACCGCGGGGACATGCGGCGGGAATGGATCTCCTACGGCTCCGACACCAAGCGCGCCGTGACCGCGTTCGTCGAGGGCATCAACGCGTTCGTCGAGCTCACCCGGCACGACCCCGAGCTGCTGCCGGTCGAGTTCCGCGAACTGGGCTGCGCACCGGAGCGGTGGGAACCCGAGGACGTCCCCCGGATCCGCAGCCACGGCCTCTTCCAGAACCTGCGCGAGGAGGTGGCGCGCGCCAGGACGCTGCGCGACCTGCCGCCGGAGGTGGAGGAGCTGCGCCGACGCCGCGAACCGGCCCGGGACCTGACGATCCCGGAGGGGCTCGACCTCGGCCTCATCCCGGACGACGTGCTGGCGGTGTACGACCTGGCCACCACCCCGCCCGCCTTCGGGCCGCCCGACCCGGCGAACCCGCCGGACCTGATTCCGCCGGAAGGCAGCAACAACTGGGTCCTCGCCGGGTCCCGGACCCGCTCCGGGCGGCCGCTGCTGGCGAACGATCCGCACCGCGCCGCCGCATCGCTGCCCGGGCTGCGCTACCTCACCCACCTGTCCGCACCGGGGTTCGACGTGATCGGCGGCGGCGAACCGGCGCTGCCGGGCGTGTCCATCGGGCACAACGGGCGGATCGCGTTCGGCCTCACCATCTTCGCGATCGACCAGGAGGACCTGTACGTCTACGAGACCGCGCCCGACGACCCGCACTCCTACCGGTACCAGGACCGCTGGGAACCGATGCGGCGGCTCATCGAGACGATCGCGGTGCACGGCGGCGAACCCGTCGAGGTGGAGCTGCTGTTCACCCGGCACGGGCCGGTCATCCACCAGGACCCGGCTCGCCGCACCGCGTTCGCGGTGCGCGCCGCCTGGCTGGAGCCCGGGATGGCGCCGTACCTCGGCAGCATGGACTACATGCGGGCCCGCGACCACGACGAGTTCCTCGCCGCGATGAACCGCTGGGGCGCGCCGGCGGAGAACCAGGTCTACGCGGACACGAGCGGCACCATCGCCTGGAAGGCGGGTGGCATGGCACCGGTCCGGCCGAACTGGGACGGCACGCTGCCGGTGCCCGGCGACGGCCGGTACGAGTGGGACGGCTTCTACGACGCCGACCAGCTGCCCGGCGCGGTGAACCCGGAGCAGGACTACCTGGTGACCGCGAACGAGTGCAACCTGCCCGCCGACTTCCCGCCCGACCGGCACCTGAGCTACGACTGGTCATCCCCGGCCCGGCGGCACCGCCTCGACGAGGTGCTGCCCCGCACCACCGACGCGACCCCGGCGGACATGGTGGTGCTGCAGAACGACTTCTCCAGCGTGCCCGCCCGGCGCATCCTCGCCGTGCTGCGGCGGCTGGACGTCCCGGCGGGCACCGACGGGCTGGCCCTGCTGCGGGACTGGGACGGCGAGCTGGCCGCGGATTCGGTGGCGGCCACCCTGTTCGAGGTCTGGTACCGGCAGCACCTGCGCCCCGCGCTGCTGACCCGGGCCGTGCGGCGGCACGTGGGCGCCGACGCCGCGGCGGAGGTGGCGCGCCGCATCTCCCCCTTCGAGGACGTGTCCACCGACTCCCGGATCGACCTGGAACTGCTGGAGGAACCGGGCGACCGGCTGGGTCCCGACCCGGACGGCTTCCTCGCCGCCACCGCGGCGCACACCCTCCCCGCCGCGATCGCCGAGCTCGAAGCGCTGCTCGGCCCGGACCGGTCGGCGTGGCGGTGGGGACGACTGCACGTGGCCCGCGCCCGCCACCCGCTCGCGGCGCTGCTGCCCGGGGTGCCCGCGGACCGGCTCACCGCGGGGCCGGAACCGCGCGGCGGCAGCGGCGACACCGTGGGGGCCACCGCGTACGGGCCGGACTTCGTGCAGAACTCCGGGGCGACGTTCCGGATCGTCGTCGACGTCGGGGACTGGGACTCCTCACTGGCGATGAACGCGCCGGGCCAGTCCGGGCGGCTGGACGATCCGCACGCGACCGACCTGTTCGGGCCGTGGAGCCGTGGCGAAGCGTTCCCGCTGCTCTACAACCGCGAGCAGGTCGAGGCGGCCGCCGAGCGGACCATCCGGCTCGACCCCGCGTGACCGGTCGCCGGGCGGCAGCTGCTCGCGGAGGATCGGCGACCGACACCTCAGTCCGAAGTGGACGAACGCGCCTCGTGGAAGCCGCGGCGAGCGCGGTGCGGCCGGGAGCGGACGGTGCCGGACGATCGGGACAGCGCTTCGGACGGCTCCTCATCGTCGAGGAAGCGTTCGGCGACGGGGATACTTCGACGCTCGTCGAGGTCCGGCATGCGGCGAACCCGCCGGACCGCGTCGACATCGACGACGTCCTCGAACGGCCCGCGAAACCGCACCGCGCAGTGCCGGCGTGGCGCGGCCGCGGTGCCCCGGTGCAGGGGTGATCCCAGCGTGCGAGTACTCCGGCGGTCGGCCATTGCACTTGCGCGGCGGGTGCCGGATCCTTCTCCTGTCAGCGGCGAGGCCGCTGCGGGGCCGGCCGCCAACCTGGTGCCGCAACGAGAGCTCCACACCGCCGATGAACGAGACGGGACCGCCATGTCCACCGCGCCACTGGCCGACCTCGCCGCCGAACTGGACGCCGCCGATCCGCTGGCGGGCGTCCGGGACCGCTTCCTGCTGCCGGAGGGGCTCGTCTACCTCGACGGCAACTCGCTCGGCCCGCTCCCGGCCGCGGTGCCGCCGGTCGTCACCGACGTGCTGCACCGGCAGTGGGGCACCGGACTGATCCGGTCGTGGAACGACCACGGCTGGTGGGACGCGCCGCTGCGCGTCGGCGACGCCGTCGGCGGGCTCATCGGCGCGAGCCGCGCTGAGTCCCCCGCACCGTCCGCCCCCGCACCGTCCGCGGAGCCGCCGCAGCGGACCGGCCGGGACTCCCCGCCGGAACCGCGCCGATCACGCGTCGTAGTCGACGGTGACCTCGTCGGAGCAGGGCAGGGTCTGGCAGGTGAGCACGAACCCGGCGTCCACTTCGGACTGTTCGAGGGCGAAGTTGCGCCGCATGTCGACCTCGCCGCCGGTGACGAGCGCGCGGCAAGTACCGCACACACCGCCCTTGCAGGCGAACGGCAGGTCGGGCCGGGACCGCTGCGCACCGTCCAAGATGGACGTGTCGCGGGGCGTGGACATCGAGGTGGCCCGGCCGTCGAGCACGACGGTGACCTCGCTGGCCGCGCCGTCCACCGCCGCGTCGGGGTGCCGCACCGGTGCGGGCGGGGCGTCGTCGACGAAGAACAGCTCCAGGTGGATGCGGTCCTCGGCGACCCCGGCGCCCGTCAGGTGGTCGCGGGCGGCGGTCACCAGTTCGAACGGCCCGCACAGCCACCAGTGGTCCACCGCGCCGAGGTCCCCGAGCAGCGGGCCGAGCGCGGCGAGCTTCTCCGGGTCGAGCCTGCCGGTGAACAGCTCGGCCTCGCGCGGTTCCCGGGACAGCACGTGGACGAGTTCCAGCCGCGCCGGGTGGCGGTCCTTCAGGTCGGCGATGTCGTCGGCGAACATCACCGTGTCGGTGCGGCGGTTGCCGTACAGCAGGGTCACCGTGGCGCCGGGTTCGCGCAGCACCGTCGCGGCGATCGACAGCATCGGCGTGATGCCGGAGCCCGCGGCGATGAGCACGTGCCTGCCGGGCACGTCGGGTTCGGGGGTGAAGTTCCCCGTGGGCGTGCCGACCTCGACCTCGTCGCCGGGGCGCAGGTCGCGCACCAGCCAGGTGGAGAACAGCCCGTCCGGGACCTCCCGCACCCCGATCCGCGGTGCGGAGCCCTCCGGGGAGCAGATCGAGTAGGAGCGGCGTTCTTCGCGGCCGTCGACGGTGCGCCGCAGCGTCAACGACTGGCCGGCGCGGAACGCGTAGCTGCCGGCGAGCTCGTCCGGCACCTCGAAGGTCACCGCCACGGCGTCGTCGCACAGCCGGGAGACGTCGGCGACGCGCAGCGGGTGGAACTCACCGCGCAGCCGGGACGCAACGGGGGTGCTCACGTCAGATCTCCTTCACGTGCTCGAACGGCTCAGCGCAGGAGCGGCAGCGGCGCAGCGCCTTGCACGCGGTCGCGGCGAACCGGGACACCTCGACGGTGTCGGGCGAACCGCACTGCGGGCAGGTCACCCGCCGCACGGTGGGGCCGAGGGTCAGCGGGATCGGCCCGGCCGTCGGCGACGGTCCGGTGCCGGGCGGCGCGATGCCCGCTTCGGCGAGCTTGCGGCGCCCGTCCGCGCTGATCCAGTCGCTGCTCCAGGCGGGCGTGAGCGCGGTGCGGATCTCCACGTCGTCGTACCCGGCGGCGCGCAGCGCGTGGTCGAGGTCGTCGCGCATGGTGTCCATCGCCGGGCAGCCCGAGTAGGTGGGCGTGATCGTGACGACGA
The DNA here is from genome assembly GCF_040643635.1 of Saccharopolyspora sp. NPDC047091. Lineage (NCBI taxonomy): Bacteria > Bacillati > Actinomycetota > Actinomycetes > Pseudonocardiales > Pseudonocardiaceae > Saccharopolyspora > Saccharopolyspora sp. NPDC047091. Next base: position 24,720 of record NZ_JBEYUS010000010.1, on the reverse strand, counting down.
CCCGGCCACCGGACTCGGAGACCTCGCGCAGCACGCCGAGGTCGGCGAGGGTGAGCATCGGCAGCTCCGGGTCCACCACCGTCGCGGCGACGGCGCGCGCGTCCTGTCGCAGGCCGGTCACCACGTCGCCCCCGGCATCGCGCGGGCCACGCTCTGCAGCTCGGCCAGCAGGAATCCCATCGACTCGGTGTGCACGCCGTCGCGGCCGGTCCGGTGCGAGACCCCGGCGATCGGTGCCGCGTCCGGCTCGGCCAGCGTCGCGGCGGCGAACACCTGCGCCAGCACCGCGTCGAACTCGGCGCGCAGGCCCGCGGGGTCGACGCCGATGCCGTCCGCGGCGAGCGCCGCCTCCACCGGGTGGGTGGTGAACAGCTCCGCCACGTACGGCCACACCGCCGCGAAGCCCGCCGTGACGCGCTCGTGGGAGTGCTCGGTGCCGTCGCCGAGCCGAACCACCCACTGCGCGGCGTAATCGCGGTGGTAGGTGACCTCCTTGACGCCCTTGTCCGCGATCGCGGCCAGCACCGGGTCGCGGGAGCCGGTGAGCCGCTGCAGCAGCGCGAGCCGCCAGGTGGCGAACACCAGCAGCCGGGCGACCAGTTCGCCGAAGTCACCGCGTTCCAGCTCGGCGAGCCGGACGTTGCGGAACTCGTGCTCGGCGCGGGAGAACGCGTAGTCGTCCTCCCCGCGGTCCCGGCCTTCCGCCTTCCCGGCGCGGGCGAGCAGCAGCCGCGCCTGGCCCAGCAGGTCGAGGCCGATGTTCGCGATCGCCACCTCGTCCTCCAACTCGGGCGCCCGGGTGCACCACTCCTGCAGCCGATGCGAGAAGACCAGCGCGTCGTCGCCGAGCATCAGGCAGTACGCGGCGAGCTCGGCGCCGTCGACGCCGGCCGGGACGGTGGTGTCCACTCCGGACAGCGGGTCCTCGAATCCGGTGCCGAACGCCCAGCGGGCGTCGCCCTCTTCGGTGAGGGCTTCGTAGGCGTTGTCGAAGGACATCGGGGCCTCACATGTGCGGAACGGACTCGGGGATGTCGTAGAACGTCGGGTGCCGGTACACCTTGTCGCCGCTGGGCGCGAAGAACGGGTCCTTCTCGTCGGGCGAGGAAGCGGCGATCGCCGCGGCGCGCACCACCCAGATGGACACGCCTTCGTTGCGGCGGGTGTAGAGGTCGCGGGCGTGGTGCAGCGCCATCTGGTCGTCGGCGGCGTGCAACGAGCCGACGTGCACGTGGTTAAGCCCGCGCTTGCCGCGGACGAACACCTCGTACAGCGGCCAGTCGTGCCGGGCTCCACCGGAGTTCGAGTCGCTCATGCGGTCCCCTCCTCGTGCTTCTTCGCCGCGTGCGCGGCCGCGGCTTCGCGGACCCAGGCGCCGTCCTCGTGGGCGCGGCGGCGACGGGCGATGCGCTGGGCGTTGCACGGGCCGTTGCCCCGGAGCACGTTCTTGAACTCGGCCCAGTCGACGGCGCCGAAGTCGTAGTGCCCGCGGTCGGCGTTCCACGCCAGGTCCGGGTCCGGGAAGGTGACGCCGAGGGCGTCGGCCTGCGGTACGGACATGTCGACGAAGCGCTGCCGCAGCTCGTCGTTGGTGTGCCGCTTGACCTTCCAGGCCATCGACTGCTCGGTGTTCGGCGAGTCGGCGTCCGGCGGGCCGAACATCATCAGCGACGGCCACCACCAGCGGTCGACGGCCTCCTGCACCATCTCCCGCTGCTGCGCGGTGCCGCGCATCATCGTCATGAGCAGCTCGTAGCCCTGCCGCTGGTGGAAGGACTCCTCCTTGCAGATCCGCACCATCGCCCGCGCGTACGGGCCGTAGGAGCTGCGGCACAGCGGCACCTGGTTGCAGATGGCGGCGCCGTCGACGAGCCAGCCGATCACGCCGACGTCGGCGAAGGTCAGCGTCGGGTAGTTGAAGATCGACGAGTACTTCTGGCGGCCGGAGATCAGCTTCTCGGTCAGGTCCGCCCGGTCCACGCCGAGGGTCTCCGCCGCCGAGTACAGGTACAGCCCGTGCCCGGCCTCGTCCTGCACCTTCGCCAGCAGGATCGCCTTGCGCCGCAACGAGGGCGCGCGCGTGATCCAGTTGCCCTCCGGCTGCATGCCGATGATCTCGGAGTGGGCGTGCTGGGCGATCTGGCGGACCATCGTCTTGCGGTAGCCCTCTGGCGACCAGTCGCGCGGCTCGATCCGCTGGTCGCGCTCGATGTTGCGCTCGAAGTGGGCTTCGAGCTCGGTCTCGGGGAGCGTGGCGGTCATCGGTCCTCCTTCGCGACGAGGGTGAGCACGTCGTACTTCGCGACCGAGTCGCCGTCCTGGTTGGTGACGTCGGCGTCCCACCGGACCTCGCCGTAGTCCTGGTCCACGCGCGGGGTGATCTGCTTGGCCGTCAACGTCACGGTCAGCGCGTCGTCCACCTGCACCGGCGTCAGGAAGCGCAGGTTCTCCAGCCCGTAGTTCGCCAGGACCGGACCGGGTTCCGGGGAGACGAACAGGCCCGCGGCGAAGGACACGACCAGGTAGCCGTGCGCGACGATGCCGCCGAACAGCGGGTTCGCCGCGGCCGCTTCCGGGTCGGTGTGGGCGTAGAAGGTGTCGCCGGTGAACTCGGCGAAGTGGTCGATGTCGGCGCGCGTGACCGTGCGCGGCCCGGCGACGACGGTGTCGCCGATCTCCAGCTGTGCCAACGACTTCCGGAACGGGTGCACCTCGGCTTCGCGGCGAGGGGCGCCCTCGACCCAGCGGCCGGTGACGCCGCTGAGCGCGGCGGGTGAGCCCTGCACGGCGGTGCGCTGCATGTGGTGCAGCACGCCGCGGACGCCGCCCATCTCCTCGCCGCCACCCGCGCGTCCCGGTCCGCCGTGCACGAGCTGGGGCATCGGTGAGCCGTGCCCGGTAGACTCCTGCGCGTCCGCGGCGTCGAGCACCAGCAGCCGCCCGTGGAACGGTGCGACGCCGAGCACGACCTCGCGCACGAAGTCCGGGTCGGCGGACACGACGGAGCCGACGAGGCTGCCGCCGCCGCGGGCCGCCAGCTCGACGACCTGCTCGGCGGAGGTGTAGGACAGCAGCGTCGATACCGGTCCGAACGCCTCGACCTCGTGCGGTTCGGGCCGTTCCGGGTCCGCGCGCAGCAACACCGGGGACAGGAACGCGCCGGTCTCGGCGTCCGCGCCGGTGACCTCGACGTGCTCGGGGTCGCCGTAGACGACCGATCCCGCGGCGAGCAGCGCCTTCAGCGAGCGGCGGACCTCCTCGCGCTGCTCCAGGCTCGCCAGCGCGCCCATCCGGACCCCGTCGGCGTCCGGGGCGCCGACGGTGACCTTCGCGAGCCGGGCGGACGCGGCCGCGGCGACGTCGTCGAGGAGCTCGGCCGGGACGAACGCGCGGCGGATCGCGGTGCATTTCTGCCCGGCCTTGACCGTCATCTCGGTGGTGAGCTGCTTGACGAACAGGTCGAACTCCGCGGTGCCCGGGACCGCGTCGGGCCCGAGGATCGAGCAGTTCAGCGAGTCGGCCTCGGCGTTGAACCGCACCGAGTTCCGCACCACGGCCGGGTGCGCGCGCAGCTTCTGCGCCGTGGCGGCCGAGCCGGTGAACGACACCAGGTCCTGCGCGGTCACGTGGTCCAGCAGGTCTCCGGCGCCGCCCGCGACGAACTGCAGCGAGCCTTCCGGCAGGATGCCGGATTCGACGATCAGCTCGACCAGCCGGGCCGTCAGGTAGGCGGTCTGGCTGGCGGGCTTGACCAGGCTGGGCACCCCGGCGAGGAACGCGGGGGCGAGCTTCTCCAGCGGTCCCCAGACGGGGAAGTTGAAGGCGTTGATCTGCACGGCGACGCCGCGCAGCGGAGTGGCGATGTGCTGCGCGAGGAACGTGCCGCCCTTGCTCAGCGGTTCGACGGCGCCGTCGACGTAGACGGTGTCGTTGGGCAGTTCGCGCTTGCCCTTCGACCCGTAGGCGAACAGCACGCCGATGCCGCCGTCGACGTCGAACTTCGAGTCGCCGAGCGTGGCGCCGGTCTTCGCGGACAGCGCGTAGAGCTCCTCGCGGTGCTCGCGCAGGTGCGAGGCGAGCGCCTTGAGCAGCGCGGCGCGCTGGTGGAAGGTCAGCCGCCGCAGCGCGGGACCGCCGACGTCGCGGCCGTACCGCAGCGCGGCGGCGAAGTCGATCCCGGCCGAGGAGATCCGCGCGACCTCGTCCCCGGTCGCGGCGTCGTGCAGCGGCGCGCCCCCGTCCGCCGCCGTGTGCCACTCCCCGGAGACGTAGCTGCGCAACAGCTCTGTCGCGTGACCCATCAACCCTCCCCAACCATTAACCGACCGAACGTTCGGGAACTAATGCTAACGCGCCCGCCGGACCGGGGGAAGCGAGAACGCCGAAGTTCGCGCGCCACCGGCCCGGCGACCGGCTAGTCCCAGTTGTGGAAACCGCGCCCCGTCTTGCGCCCCAGCTCACCCGCCGCGACCTTGTCGCGCAGCAGTCGCGGTGGCGCGAACCGCTCCCCCAACGCGCCGCGCAGGTGCTCGGCGATGGCGAGCCGGACGTCGAGGCCGACCAGGTCGGTCGAGCGCAGCGGTCCCATCGGGTGCCGGTAGCCCAGTTCCATCGCGGCGTCGATCGCCGCCGCGTCCGCGACGCCCTCCTCCAGCATCCGGACCGCCTCCAGCCCCAGCAGCACGCCCAGCCTGCTGGTGGCGAACCCGGGCGAGTCGCGCACGACCACGTCGGCCTTCCCCAGCCCCCGGACCCACTCGCGCACCTGCTGCACCACCTCGCCTGCGGTGTCCGGCGCGTGCACCACTTCGACCAGCTTCGACGCGGGCACGGGGTTGAAGAAGTGCATGCCGAGGAACCGGGACGGGACGCGCAGCGCGGCGCCGAGTTCGGTGATCGGCAGCGAACTGGTGTTGCTGGCCAGCACGGTGCGCTCGCCGAGGACGGCCTCGGCCGCGGCCAGCACGCCGACCTTCAGGTCCGCCAGCTCCGGCACCGCCTCCACGACCAGGTCCGCGTCCGCCGGGAGCCGATCGATGCCGTCGACGACGGACACGCGCACCAGGACCGCCTCCGGGTCCTCGGCGAGCTTGCCGCGCTCGGCGGCCTTGGCCAGCCCGTCGGCCAGCCGCGCGCGGGCGGCTTCGGCGGCCGCCGCACCGTTCTCGACGACCGAGACCCGGGCGCCGCCGGTAGCGAAGACCTGGGCGATGCCCGCTCCCATCCGGCCACCGCCGATCACCCCGACCTCGCGGGGAGCTCCCTGGACGTCCTGCACGACCACCTCCGTTCCCGGAACCGGGCGGACCGGTCCCGCTCCTGCGACCTCGCGGCGGGCGCCGCGAACCCGTTGCGCCGCGCGGACTTCCGCGCTCGTGCTCCCTTGACATCCGGCGCCCGCGCCGCTTTTACTGAGCTCACATTACTTACCGTCCATTCGGTCGGTTTTCAAGGCCGCGGCGCCGCGGACCCCCACCTCGGCGGGACGTGCGGCCCGCTTCGCGAGACCTCGGCAGCCAAGGGATTCCATGACCACCACGCCCGGCAGGACCACCGCACCCCGCCCCGCGACCGCCGATTCCGGCGCCGACCGCTCCGGTGCCGCCCCGCGCTCCGGTGCCGTGCCGCGTCTCGGTCCCGCACCGCGTCTCGCCGACCTCACCCCCGACGAGCGCCTGAGCGTCGACGAACTGCGCGCCCGGCAGCTGGACCGGCTGCGGTGGACGCTGCGGCACGCCTACGAGAACGTGCCGTTCTACCGCCGCAGGTTCGACGAAGCGGACGTGCACCCGGACGACTGCCGGGAACTCGCCGACCTGGCGAAGTTCCCGTGCACCACCAAGCAGGACCTGCGGGACGAGTACCCGTTCGGCATGTTCGCCGTGCCGCAGGACCGCGTGCGCCGCCTGCACGCCTCCTCCGGCACCACCGGGAAGCCGACCGTGGTCGGCTACACCGAGCAGGACCTCGACACCTGGGCGACGGTGCTGGCCCGCTCGATCTTCGCCGCGGGAGGGCGGCCGGGGCACAAGGTGCACAACTCCTACGGCTACGGCCTGTTCACCGGCGGGCTCGGCGCGCACTACGGCGCCGAGAAGCTCGGCTGCACGGTGATCCCCGCCTCCGGCGGCATGACGGCGCGCCAGGTGCAGCTCATCACCGACTTCCAGCCCGAGGTCATCATGGTGACCTCCTCGTACATGCTGACGCTGCTCGACGAGTTCGAGCGCCAGGGCATCGATCCCCGCACCAGCTCGCCGCGCATCGGCATCTTCGGCGCCGAACCGTGGACCGAGCAGATGCGCCGCGAGATCGAGGAGCGGATGGACCTCGACGCCGTCGACATCTACGGGCTCTCCGAGATCATGGGGCCCGGCGTGGCGCAGGAGTGCGTGGAGAGCAAGGACGGCCTGCACGTCTGGGAGGACCACTTCTACCCGGAGGTCGTCGACCCGATCGACGGCGACGTGCTGCCCGACGGCGACACCGGCGAGCTGCTGTTCACCTCGCTGACCAAGCAGGCCATGCCGGTCATCCGCTACCGCACCCGCGACCTCACCGCGCTGCGCCCGGGCACCGCGCGCCCGTCGTTCCGCCGGATGGACCGGATCGCCGGCCGCAGCGACGACATGATCATCCTGCGCGGGGTGAACGTGTTCCCGACCCAGATCGAGGAGATCGTGCTCGACGTCGACGGCCTGTCCCCGCACTTCCAGCTCCAGCTGACCCGCCACGACCGGATGGACCGGCTGACGGTGCGCGTCGAGGGCCTGGACGGCATCGACGCCGACCAGCGCGCCGCGGCCGCCCGGGAGATCGGGGCGCGGGTCAAGGACGGCGTCGGGATCTCCGTCGGCGTCGAGATCCTCGAACCGGATTCGCTGGAGCGCTCGGTGGGGAAGCTGCGCCGCGTGATCGACCGCCGCGAGCCGCGGTAGCACCGCGGACTGCACCGAACGCCGCACTTCGCTCCGCCGGACGGACCCGCACGGGGGCACGTTCGCCGGTTCGGCGCCGCGAGATTCACGACTACCGTTGTTCCACGTCGGGAAACTCGACGAGCCCAGATGGAGGGACGGTCCATGCCGAAGCCCGAATCTGCCACCAAGGACCCGGACAAGGGGTATGTCGCGCTCCTCGGCTGGAGCCTGAACGCGGTGGAAGCCCTCGACCGGTTCGACCGGAGGTACGTGGTCGTCGCCCCGGACTGGGCGGAGGAGTACTGCGCCGAGCACGACATCCCCTACCTGCGCTGGAACTTCGAGCGGCTCAACGACCGCTCGATGGAGATCGCGGAGCTGTTGCAGGACCGCGGCGTCGACGTGGCGATCCCGCTGTTCGAGGAGACCGTGGAGTGGGCCGGGGCGATCAACTCGGTGCTGCTGGACAACCCGCGGCTGCTGGGCCAGGCGATGTTGTTGCGGGACAAGGCGTTGATGAAGCGGCGCGCCCAGCTCGGCGGCATCCGGGTGGGGATCTTCGAGGAGGCGCACGACCGGGACGACGTGATCAGATTCCTCAAGCGGGTCAACCAGACGCTGCTCAAGCTCGACGGCGACCCGAACGATCCGATCCACATCAAGGCCTTCGACAAGGCCGGTTGCCTCGGGCACCGGGTCATCCGCACCCCGGACGAGATCGACGCGATCCCGGACGAGGAGTTCCCCGTCCTGATGGAATCGCACCTGGACGGCTGGGAGTTCGCCGTCGAGGCGTGGATCCACAACGGGAAGATCATGTTCCTGAACATCTCCGAGTACGTCACGCTCGGGTACTCCGTGTTCGTCCCGGCGACGCCCGCGCTGGAGCGGTTCCGGCCGCAGATCACCGAGCAGGTCGAGAAGCTGATCAAGGCCTTCGACATCGAGTTCGGCTTCGTGCACCCCGAGTACTTCGTCACCAGCGACGGCGAGATGTACTTCGGCGAGGTCGCCTACCGGCCACCGGGGTTCCGGGTCTTCGAGCTGCTGGAGCGGGCCTACGGGTTCAACGCCTACCAGGGGCTGGCGCTGGCGTTCGACCCGAAGACCACCGAGGAGGAGATCAGCGATTTCTTCCCGCGCGAGGTCGTGGACGCCACCGGCGTGGCCGGGTGCTTCGGGGTGTACCCGCGGCGCCGCGTCGTCAGCGAACTCCAACTGCCGGAGGAGACCGAGGACGACGACTACTATGAGTCCCACGATCTGACGGCCCCACCGGAGGAGACCGTGACCAAGCGGACCGCGTTCGGCAACCACTGGGGCCTGGTGTACTTCTTCGGGGACGACCCGCACCGGATGCGCGACCTGTTGAAGCAGCAGGAAGAACTCGACTTCTACGTCTGAGGTCTCCGCGCACGCGGGAGGCCTCGCAGGGAGAGACCCGTGGAACCGACCGCCGACGCCGCAGGTGCGCCGACGACGCTGGACCGGCGCGTCGGTTCGCTCGACGACGCCGTCCGCGCCCTGTCCGAGACCCGTGCCTTCGGCAAACCGGCGAAGCTGCGCCGGGTGCTGGAAGCGCTGCGGCGGGTCCTGCGGCAACCGGGCGGTGCGGCGGCGGTCCAGGCCCGCGCGCAGGCGCTCGACGAGGCCGGCTTGTTCGACGGCACCGACTGGTCCTCGCCCGAGATCCTCATCCCGGCGCTGGCCGGGCCGGGACTGCGCTGCGAGAACGCGGACACGCTGGTGCTGGAGGCGACCAGCGAGCTGCGGCTGCTCGCCGTCGCGCGCGGCGAGTACGCCCACGCGTCGTTCTCCGCCGACGACGCGCACCAGTTCCTCTCCCAGGTGCTGGCGATGAACCTGGACCTGCTGTTCACCCCGCCCAACGAGGCGGAGCGCACCCGGCAGGGGCGGAACGCGCAGCTGATCCGCGACCTGTTCCAGTACCTCGCCGACGGCATCGGCTACGACAGCGTGCTGGGCGAACTGGTCGACGAGATCTGGCGCATCCTGCGCCAGCGGCCCATCCAGGTCGAGCAGGTGCAGTCGCTGATCACCCGGATCTCCATCTACCGCAGCGATCCCGACGTCGACTTCGGCGCCACCTCCGCGCAGGGCCTGGACCGGCTGATCACCAGCCTGTTCGGCACCACCGAGGCGTGCCGGGACGATCCCGGGGTCGAGGTGTTCCGGGAACGGCTGGAGGCGATGGACACCAGCGCCCTGCAGTACGAGGCCAGCGGGTTCGCCCGGGCCATGCACGACACCGGGCTGGTCTCGCCGTACCACGCCGAACTGCTGCGGTTCCTGCTGCGCGGCAGCGACTACCTGGTCCCGGAGGCGCTGGGGCTCTCCGACATCGGCCGCACCTGCCTGCTGCGCTACCGCGACCTGGTGCACCGGCTGATCGAGGACGCCGTGCACCCGCAGACGGCGCAGTGCGTCTACGGGCTCGCGCTGCTGCTGGACCGCGGCGTGCTGCACGAGGCGCCGGTGGAGCCCGCGCTGTGGCGGCAGCTGTCCCTGGAGCTCTCCCCCGTCGCCCGGGACCGCCTGACCGCCGTCTTCGGCGACCAGCCGGGTCCGGTGGCACGGCTGACCGCCGGGGTGATCTCGATGCTGGGCCAGCCGCTCGGCGTCGGGCAGGGCGACAACCCGACCTGCCAGTCCGCCCGCGCGCTGTCGATGTGGGCGTACAACGACCCCGACTACCTGCTGCAGCTGGTCGTGTGGGCGGCGCGGGACGACGAGATCACCATGCACTTCGAGGGCAACCCGGTGTCGTCGCGGGACAGTGCGGGCGGAGTCGCCAAGACGCTGCCGGTCGACCTGGACCCGGTGTCACTGGTCGTGGTGCCGCACCTGGACCGGATCTACGCCGAGATGGGCCGCCGCTGCGCCGACCGCCCCGGCGACCCGCACCGCTGGGTCAACCCCGAGTTCCACGGTTGGTGGGCGGCCCGCGGGTTCTGGATCAACGTGGACGTGGCGACCGGGAACCTGGTGGACCTGGACGAGTTCCTGCGCCGCTTCCACGCCGGCTACCACCCGGGCTACAACGGCGGACGGCCGCTGATCCACCCGCAGCCCGCCGGGATCGCCGTCACCGACAGCGCGGCCCGCTACATCGGCTGGCACGCCATCACCATCCTGCGCGTCGCACCGGATCCGCAGGACGTCGTGCGGGTGTACTTCTTCAACCCCAACAACGACAGCGGGCAGGACTGGGGCGACGGGGTCGTCGTGTCCACCACCGGGCACGGCGAGCGGTTCGGGGAGGCGTCGCTGCCGTTCGACCAGTTCGCCTCCCGCGTCTACATCTTCCACGTGGACCCGCTCGAACGCGGTGAACCGGAGCGCGTCCCCGCCGAGGACGTCCAGCGGATCATCGGCTACGTGGAGCGCAGCTGGGGCCGCGACCGGCTGCGGCCCGGCGCGCTGCAGGCCTCCGAAGGACCGCACCACGAGTCCACAGTGGACTGACTAGCCCGCGTCGGCCTCCGGATACCCCTTCCGCTCGGTCCACAGCTCCGGGCGCTTGCGGCCCGCGAACTCGTGCACGTACCCGCACCGAGCGCAGATCAGCCCCGTGGCCGACCGGTTCGCCCACGCGAGATCGAGGAACTCGGCACCACCGGTGTTCATCTTGATCTGCCGGGACCAGAACAACGCGTACTCGCACACCACGCATCGGAAAGGGCGTCGCAGCACGGTGGCGAGCTTCGGACCGGAGTTGATCGCACCCATGCGCCGATGTTGCCAGCCCTCGACCCCGAACAGGGACGAAATGCCCCGAACGGATCCCCCCGACACCCCGACGAACCAATCCGGCCGTCGGGTGCGGGGGCTCGGGGACGCTTCATCCGGGCGGACACCGGCACCACGGGCGCGGCACCTGCCGCGAAGATCCGTTCCGCACCCGCACTGCCGGACCCGCTCCGCAAGTTCCCCGTACGGCAGCAGTCCAGACACACTCCTGCTCGCAGCCGTCCGCTATGCGCGGCTCCGGCCCGGACCGCGCCCTGGCGCTGGCGACCTCCGGCGACTCCACGTCGAGTCCGGACGTGGCCGACCCGACAGCGGTTTCCGGACGGCACTGATCGCTGCGCCTGCGGGAACCCCGGCGGTCGTGGCCCGCCACGCCACCCTCGACTGGACTTGCCCACCCTCACACCGTTGAGAGTGATTCGCACGGACGTCGGTCAGCAGTGCCACTTCCAGAACTCACCGCGCTCATGCCGATCACCAACCCGAGCGGCGCCCGCCGGGTGAAGCGCGGCGACCGGCCGGATACCCGGCCCGGAAAAACGGTGTTCGAGGAAGGATCAGGCGCCGGGGCGGATCCCGTCGATCAGCATGGTCACCAGCTGTTCCACGCCGACGTGCCAGCCGTCCTTCGCCAGATGTCCGCTGAGTTCCATTCCGGCGATGCCGTGCGCGCTCGACATCAGCAGCGCACCGTAGCGGCGCGCGTCCGGTTCGCCGACGATGTCGGCGACCAGGGCGAGGAACTCGTTCTCCAGGCGGCTCGCCGCTTCGGCGGCCACCGGGGTGCCGGCCGACGTGCTGAACATCAGCGCGTACCGGTGCGGTGTCCGGCGGGCGACGTCGATGAGCGCCAGCAGGGCTCGTTCGAGTCGCGCGCCCGGCTCGAAGCCCGGATCTCCCCGCAGCGCTTCCACTTCGTCAGCCAGGGAGTTCCAGGTTCCGATGGCGAGCTCGGTCAACAGGTGTTCCTTGTTCGTGAAGTGCCCGTAGGGCGCACCGCGCGAGACTCCGGCGCTGGCGCCCACCGCGCGGAGGGTCACCGCGTCGGGACCTCCCTCGTCGAGGAGTTCGGACGCGGCGCGGATGAGAGTGCGCCGAGTCGCTGCAGCAGCCTGGGCCCGTGTCACGAGGACAACCTTACTTGACAGCGTCATCTGAATGGGGAACGGTTGCTCATGTGACACTGTCACACCAGTTGTCCGCCGACGATGCCCGCGCGCCGCGAGCGAGCCTTCCCGTCGGGAACGTCGGATCCGGCAACGAGAGCGTCGGCGCGGCCCGCACTTCGCGGCACCACACCGATCCGCTCGCACAGCAGGCTCATTCCTACTGGAGGCATCGACTCCCATGGCACCGCCGCACGAACCGCTCCCCGACCTCGCGGGGCGCACCATCGTCGTCACCGGCACGACGTCCGGCCTCGGCCTCGCCCTGTCCGGCGCCCTGGCCAGGGCCGGTGCCCGCGTCCTGATGACCGTTCGCGACGCCGAACGCGGCGCGGCGGCCGTCGAACAGGTGCGGGACGGACTCCAGGGCCGCGGCTCGGCCGAGGCCGTCCAGCTCGACCTGGCCGATCTCGCTTCGGTCCGCACCGCCGCCGCTGACGTCCGGGACCGGACCGGCGACCGGGTGGACGTGTTGATCAACAACGCCGCCGTGTCGCTGGGCCCGCACGACCGGACTCGGGACGGGTTCGAGTTGCAGATCGGGACCAACCACCTCGGCCCGGCCGCGCTCACCTGGTTGCTGATGCCGGCGTTGCGGGCTGCGGGCAGCCCCGAGCTGCCCTCCCGGGTGGTGACGACGTCGAGCCTCGGGCACCGCACCGGCGGACTCGATCTCACCGACCCGCACTGGGATCGCCGGCGCTACTCACCCACGCTCGCCTACGGGGCGTCGAAGCTCGCGAACCTGCTGTTCGCCGCGGAGCTCGACCGGCTGTTGCGGCTGACCGGGGACCCGGTGCTGTCCGTCGCCGCCCACCCCGGGCTGACGGCGTCCGAGCTGCTGAACAACAGCCTCAGCCGCGGCGGCACCTGGCGGGCTCGCCTGCTCGTGCTCCCGGACCGGCTCCTCTCCCAACCGGTCGCCGCCGGGATCGCGCCCCAGCTCCGCGCGGCGACCGGACCGGTGCGCGGCGGCGACTACGTGGGCCCCACCGGGCGGTTCGAGACGCGCGGCCCAGCCGGGCCCGCCCGCCGCTCGGCGGCCGCCCGAGATCCGGAGCTAGCCCGCGAGCTGTGGGAGTTCACCGCCGCCGGCACCGGCGTCGCCCCCGATCCCGAGCCGCCGATCCGCGCGTGACGTCGCCCCTGCGGACGCCGGTGCAGCCCCACCGGACCGCGGGGCCACGACGAGCGAGCAGTCAGGACGGCGATCTGATCCCGCGCCCGCATCGACCGCCGGCCAGGCCGCCGCGGTCACCGGAGTGCTCCGCGGCGGCAGGCCCTCACGCTTCCTGCAGGAACCGGTCGAGGACGCGGACGCCGAACCGCAGCGCCTCCACCGGAACGCGTTCGTCGACACCGTGGAACAGGGCGCTGAAGTCGAGTTCGGCGGGCAGCCGCAGCGGCGCGAAGCCGTAGCAGTTCATGCCGAGCCTGCTGAAGGACTTCGCATCCGTGCCACCGGACATCATGTACGGCAACGTCTTCGCCGCCGGGTCCTCGGCGATCAGCGAGCTGCTCATCGTGTCGACCAAGCGGCCTTCGAACTTGGTCTCGACCGGCGGCAGCCCCACCCATTCCCGCTCGACGTCCGGGCCGAGCAGTTCGGCGAGCTCCCGGTCGAACGCCTCTTCGCGCCCCGGCAGGATCCGGCAGTCCACGGCGGCCTCCGCGACCGACGGGATCACGTTGTGCTTGTACCCGGCGGTGAGCATCGTCGGGTTCGCCGTGTCGCGCAGCGTCGCCCCCACGATCCGCGACAGGTTGCCCAGCTTCGCCATCGACCCGTCCAGGTCGTCGGCCGGGAAGTCCCAGCCCGTGAGCTCGGTGACGCCGTCGAGGAACTCGCGCACCGAGTCGTTCAGCACCAGCGGGAACCGGTGCCGCCCCAGCTTCGCGACGGCCTCGGCGAGCTGGGTGACCGCGTTGTCGTCGTGCACCATCGACCCGTGCCCGGCCCGCGCGCGCGTCCGCAGCTTGAGCCAGCGGATGCCCTTCTCCGCGGTCTGCACCAGGTAGGCGCGCACGCCGTCCTGGAAGGTCACCGAATAGCCGCCGACCTCGCTGATCGCCTCGGTGCAGCCCTCGAACAGCTCCGGGCGGTGATCCGCCAGCCACTGCGCGCCCTGCAGCCCACCGGCCTCCTCGTCCGCGAGGAACGCGAACACGATGTCCCGCTTCGGCGTGATCCCGTCCCGCTTGAACCGGCGCGCGACGGCCAGGCTCATCGCCAGCATGTCCTTCATGTCCACCGCGCCACGGCCCCACACGTAGCCGTCCTGCACCGCGCCCGAGAACGGGTGCACCGACCACTCCGAGGCGTCCGCGGGCACCACGTCCAAGTGCCCGTGCACCAGCAGTCCACCCCGATCCGAGCCCGACCCCGGCAGCCGCGCGATCACGTTCCCGCGGCCCGGGTGATCGCCCGACTCCACGTAGGTCGTCTCGTACCCGACCTCCGCCAGCTTCCCCGCGACGTACTCGGCGGCCACCCGCTCACCCGCGAGCGTCGCCGGATCGCCTGTGTTCGTCGTATCGATCCGGATCAGCTCGCTCGCCAGCTCGACGACCTCGTCCTCGGCCAGCCGCAGCCCCGCCCCATGATCGTCCGCAGCGGTCTCCATATGCTCGTTCACCAGGCCTTTCTATCACTCCGAACCCCTACAGGGGGGTGGGTCCCAAGCCCTGAAATCGATCAGCTAATCTAGTGTCACAACAGAACGGAGCCGCCGAGGAACACAGGCGGCGCTGAGGCGTCCGAGTGGCGGAATGGCAGACGCGCTAGCTTGAGGTGCTAGTGCCCTATTAATGGGCGTGGGGGTTCAAGTCCCCCCTCGGACACGCACACTATTCACCCGGCTTCGTGCCGGGTGAATTTTTATGTCCGCTGCGCGGACTTCGTGCTGGTAGCGGACCTGGAGGTCCACGGCGGTGTACAGGCCCGCCAGGTGGTCCGGTTTCCCCTGGTGAAGCGCGGCGCCGACGTCGCCGAGCGAGTCGATCATGGCGTGGATCTCGGCGTCGGTGAGCGTGCTCGGTGTGGGCGCGTGCTCCAGTTCGGCTCTGAGCGCGGCTCGTTCGTTCTGGGCCGCGTTGATCGCATCGACCATCGCGGCGGGATCAACTCCTGCCTCGATGGCGGCGGTGAACCTGCTCAGCCGTGATTCGGTGTCGGCGAGTTTCTGCTTCAACCGACCTTGTTCGCTCGGGACACCTCCGGACACACCTTGTGAGGCGACCAGGGCCGCCACGGTGCCATCCACGTTCCGGCGATCGAACAGGTGCCCGAGCCAGCCGTTCACCGCCTCGCGGATGAGGTCTTCGCGGAGGTACACCGCGGGCGGATGCGACTCCAGCACCGGCGAGCCGGGCGCGAGGGTGCGGGCCGGGCACCGGTAGTACATGCCGTGCGCCCGAGGACTCGCCTCCATCTTGCGCCCGCACAGCGCGCAGCGGATCCGGCCGCGGAACAAGTAGGTGCGCTTCGTGTCCCGACCGCTGCGCTCGGTCTTGCGCGCGGTCTTGAGCCCACCGGAGGCTTTCGAGCGGCGCAGCAGTTGGGCCTGCGTGAACTCCTCGATCGAGACGATCGGAGGGTGCGCGGGTTCCCTCGATCGCACGATGCGATCCGGAGCCGATCGCCGGAACCGGACAGTGTTCCCGGCAGCCACGTCGTCCGGGTCGATCAACATTTCCTGCCGGGTCCAGCGGCCGAAGAACGCATAACCGGTGTAGCGCGGATTCTCCAAGATCGCTCGAACCGTGCTGGCCTGCTATCCGTCCGCGATGCGATGCCGGTTCTGCTCGGGCCGCCGCTCCGACGGGCACGGGATGCGATCGCGGTTGAGCGCGTTCGCGATGGCGCGGTCACCCTTGCCGTCCAGGTACTCGGCGAACATCCTTCGCACGACCACCGCGGCATCCTCATCGATGGCCAGCACCCGCAGCCGGTAGCCCTCCGCCGCCTTCCTCGGGTTCGGGTGCGGACCGCCGTCCGCCGTGACGTAGCCGTACGGTGCCCGCCCGCCTTGGTGGCGCCCCTCGTTCACGACCTGTGCATCCATCGCGGCCCGGACACGGGCCTGCACGTGCTGGCGTTCGGACTCGCTCATGCCGCCGAGCACGCTCATCAACATCTTGTGCGAGGGGTTGCGGGCGTCGAACTTGCCGCCCAGTTCAGGAACCCACAGCTCGACCCCGTGCGCGGCGAATTTCGGTGCGATCAACGAGAACTGGTTGCCGAACCAGCACCGCGTTCCTTCCCCGACGACCACGGCGCTCCACCCGCGGTTCGGGTTCTTCAAAGCCGCCAGCAGGCGCCCCGCTTCGTCCCTGCGCTCCCACGGCACCGACCGGGACTGCCCGATGTCGAAGTACTCGGCCGCCACCGTCGCGCCGAGGGGTTCGACGAACTTGCGGGCGGTGTCGAGCTGCCAGGCGTGCGAGGTCTCCGGGTCCTGGTTGTCCTCGGTCGAGCACCGCCCGTAGAAGGCGACCGGCCCGATCGCCTGGTCGACGGGCTCGACGGCTTCCACGCCCATCAGGTCGTCGAGCGTCGCCCACGGATCACTGATTTCAGCAGTCACGTGCACCTCCCTCCCGAGGCCGTTCCGGGGCCTCGTTCGTCGTGATGTCGACCAGTATGGCAAGCAGCGCGCGGCAAGTCTGCTGGTTGAGATCCGGAAGTTCTGCCGGGACGCGGACGGTGATGGTCAGCTCGGTGTCGTTCGCGCCGCTCATGCCTCCTCGTCCTCTGCCTCCGCATTAGAGCCGATTTCATCAGCCGTGAAGCGCTGGACGGCCGCGCGGATCTCGGCGGTGAAGTAGCCGCGGACCCGCCGGGTCTCGCCGTTGTCGGCGGGAACCCGGTTGCGGGTGGGTCGACACCCGAGCTCGCCCATCTGCTGCGCGAAGATGCCGGGCACCACGTCGAGCGCGGCGGTCAGCTCCGCGGACGGTACGAAGTCCCGTTCGTCGAGCCCGGAACCGAGGTGGTGGCACACGGCCGCGAGCGGTTCGGGCAGGTTCTCCGAGACCGGTGTGCGCGCGATACCGGCACCGATCGCCTTGACCACCACGGTCTCGTCGATGGCCTGGTGCGCGTCGTCGCCGCTGGCGTGGCCGCTGAGTGTCCCGGCGGCTTCGCGGAGCGCTCGGCCGCGCTGGCAGATGCTCCGCCATTCGGCGTTGAGCAGGTAGAAGGTTCGCACGGTCAGCGCCAACGTCTCCTCGCCCGCGTCGGTATCGCCGTCCGGGCGGAGGATGCCGACTCCCTTGTGGTGGGTGAGCAACGTCGAAGCGTCGAACCCCCGGGTGTTCATCTGCTCGCCGAGCACGATGTTGGAGTCCCGCCAGTCCATCACCCTCAGCGCGAACCGGGACCCGAGCACCGCGCGCAGCCGGGACGGGATCGTGTTCGAGTCCGGCCGCTGGGTGGCGAGGATGACCACCACGCCGACCGCCGGCCCCTTCCGGGCGAGGTAGGTCAGCAGGTCCGCGATGTACCCGCCGAGCGTGGTCTTGCGCCCGCCCACGTCCTCGCGTTCCGGGTTCTCCAGGTACACCTGGACCTCATCGATGATCACGGCGGTGAGCGGCATCCCGAGCGCCGAATCCTTCGATATGGCAGGGGTGATCTTCGACTCCGGGCATACCTCGTCGTCCAACTTGGACATCCGCGCGTAGCGGCTCTGCACCTCGGCGACGAGCTCGGCCAAGTGGTCGCGGACGGCGTTGGTGTGCTCGATCTCGTCGCCGCAGACGAAGCGGTGCGCGACCGATTCGGCGGCCTCCCAGTCCTTGCCGCCCTTGCCGTCGAAGACGTAGAGCCGGGTGTGCGGGTCGAGCACGAGCCCTGCCGCCGGTACTCGCACCGCGGAGGTCTTGCCCTGGCGCGGGATCGCCCCGACCAGCAGCGAGGTCCACACCAACGGCAGGTCGACCCGCCGGTTCCGCGCGTCCACCCCGAACGGGACCGGCCGCCAGGCGTCCCACCACTCCGCGTCGAGCAACGGGAACCGCACCGGCGGACCGGCGTAGGGGTCCTCATCCGCCACCCACAGGAACACCCGACCCGCGTGGCCGCCACGGCCGCGAACCCGCTCGACGATGAGCTGAACCTCGTCGACAGCCAGCGCCGAGGCCAACACCTCCCGGTTCTTGATCGCGTCGGCGGCCTTGCGGGTGGCCGGGAGATCCACGGTGATCGCCCAGCCATCACCCGCCCGCGCCGCCCGTTCGACCAGGCGCAGCGATTCGTCCTTGCCGATCAGCTTCGCGTCGCGAAAGGCGTCGATGAGCACTTGCGGTTCCATCGTCCACGCGAACGACCGCGGACCCGACAGCACGGACTTGCGGCCCGGCACGCCTTCCTTCCGCCGACCGGCGACGGCGAGCGCGACCGCCGCGATCCCGCCCGCGCTCCACAGCGCCACCGACCCGAAGCACAGTTCGGCCACCAGGAGCGCTGAAGCCGTGAACAGTGCGACGGCAACCGTGAGCTTCCAGCGGAACAAGGTGAGTTCACGGATCTCGATGAACTTGTCCGCCAGCTTCTCGGACTGCTCGGCCGCCTCCCGGTAGTCCACGACGCGGACCCACCGGCGCCACGCCCGCACGGCGAGCACCAGGCCGCGCCACACCGCGCCGAGCAACGCCTTCGGCGAGCCGAGCAGGAACACCGTCGCGTCCACTGTGGCGTTCTTCGCGGCTGCCCGTGAACGCAGCGCGGCGGGGACATGCGTGGAGTGCCGCCACCACTCGGCGAAGCGGCGCCCGCGGCTCGGCTTCGGCATCTCGTCGACGAGGTCCGCCTCGAACACGTGGCGTTCGACAGGTCCGGTGCTCATCCGCGCACCTCCTCCGCGAGCGTGGCGGCGAGCCGGGACGACAACCCGCGCGAGCACCCGGAGACCTCCCGAACCCAAGCGGGTGTGACGTCCGTTCCGGGAGCCCACGCCGACCGGGCGCAGTCCAAGTACTCCTCGAAGCTCACCCGCCGCTTCGGCGCGGCGTTCCCGTCCGGCGCGGGGTGTTCACCGCCGTTCACGACCGTTCCCCGCGCGGCCTCGCCGAGCTTGTCGCGGAGGTCCGTCACCGCCTCGGCCGCGACGAACACCACCAGCGGCGGCACCGAGTGCAGCACCACCAACGCCGCCGAAGCGTCCGCGAACGCCTGCCAGGTGTTCATGACGTAGGTCGCGGCGAGCGTGAACCACTTCGCCCCGCGTACCCACCCACCGGTGCGGATTCCGTAGCGGGCGGTGGCCTGCTCGGCGCGCAGCACCGCGAGCAGCACCAGCGACACCATCGGATCGAGCAGCCACGCGGCCCACCACGGCAGCGACCAGGTGGCGCGCCCGCGGCGGCGAAGCTCTGGACGTTGGTCATGGTGAACGCGAGCCCCAGCAGGATTCCCGTCCAGCACAACCGGTCCACCTGCGCCCTGGTGCGCTCGATCGCCTCGGCCTCGGCCTCGGGTGAGGGTTGGCTCCTCTCAGCTTCCCGCCGGTTCATCGTCGGCCGCCCTTCCGGCGCGGCGTCTCCACGGTGACGGTCAGCGCCTTGGTGACGGTGTAGGCGGCGAGCAGCGCGGGAACGGCGAGCACCGTCCAGAGGACCGCGCGGTTCTCGGCGTGGGTGATCGCGATCCACTGCACGCCGACGATCACCGCCGCGCCGAGCAACACCCGGCTCGCGAGCGACATCACCCGTGTCCCGACCTGCGCGGCGTCGTGCGCCCGCTTCGCGGCCCGCGCGCTGGCCCGCCGCAGCGCGACCAGGGCGACGAGCACGGCGGCACCGATCAGGATCTCCACCGGAGTCAGTTGGGCCATCATGGTCAGTCACCTCCTTCGGCGCGTTCGCCGCGCTGGCGCCAGTGCATGAGCAGGTCGCGCCGGTCGTCCTCGGGCAGTGCGCCGAAGACCCCGGCGGTGTTCTCGCCCGCGGTGCGCAGGTCCAGTTCCAGGCACTCGTCCTGGACCGGGCAGCCCGCGCAGAGCCGGGCGGCGAACTCCCGGTCCGTGCGTGCGTCGGCGGGCGGTTCGTCGTGTGGGTCGCTGGTCAGGCAGCTGCCGTCGCGGCCGACGATCTCGGCGAGCGAGTCGGTCGGCGCCCAGCGCAGCCGGTCCAGCCGCCAGGCGATGCCGATCAGCCGGGGGTCGTTGAACGGCGTGTTCATCGGCCACCCCCGTTCTCGGCGGGCTCGCCGAGCAGCCGGGTGAGCGAGCTGGCCGGGACCACGAGCCGTCCGCGACGGAACACGGCCCGCAGGTTCCCGACCCGGACGGCGCGGGAGACGGTCGCCGTCTCAACGCCGAGGATCGAAGCGGCTTGCCGGACCGTGTAGGTCGAGCGGTCGGAAGTACGAAGTGCGGAACGCATCAAAAATCCCCTTGGATTAATGATTTCATCACTATATTGATGAAATCAGCGCAGAATGGGACGTGTTGATTCACCGCGTCACCACGAGTGCGGTGTCACGGGTGGGAAGTGGGGGAAGAACCGTTAACCTCGGCGCCGAGGCGGAGCGCGGAGGAATTAGGTGTCGGAAGACTGGGCGGCAGTCGCCAAGGCCATCAACGAGCGCGTCAACGCGCTCGGGTGGCGGCAACGGGAACTCGCGGACCGATCGCGCGTCTCACAAGCGATCGTCAGGGAGATCCAGCACCACACGGTGGAGCGCCGGCGGAGCGCGCGAACGCTGGAATCCCTGTCCAGCACCCTCGGGTGGCACCCGCAGCACTTGGACGCCGTGCTGCACGGCCGCACACCCCCTGAGCAGGGCGAGGACACCGGTCACGTAGATCCGCTGGCGTCCCGGCTGGACGCCGTCGAGGACCGCCTGGCCGAGATCACCGAGCGCCTGGACGACTTGAAGACCGACCTGAGAGCGGTGGCCGAGAATGTGCGTCCGAAGCGGTAGCCGGGAATTCGTGTTCGTGCCGTTTTCCATGCCATTGATTCCACCGGGAATCGCCGCCGAGACCCATGCGGCTTCGACGCACTTCCAGTGCAGGAGCAGTGCGGAACCGGTGCACGACGGATACGTGGAGCGCTGAACGGTGGACTTGACCAGCGGATGGACCGGCGAGACCGCGTGCGCATTGCAGGCGGCGTTACGGCTGAGCAATGAGGGCTTCGCCGAACACCTCGGAATCGGCGTGCGCACGGTGGCCGGATGGCACCAGAAACCGGACCTGCGCCCGAAGTCCGAGATGCAGCAGCTCTTGGACACGACGTTGGAGCAGGCCGCCGCTCAGGTGAAGGACCGCTTCGCCGCGCTCACCGGCAGCTCGGACGCGGCGGACGAGCCCGCGACCACCGACGCCGAGGACAGGTTGAGCGCCGACCGGAACATCGGCGCGGCGCTGGACTGGATCGACGAACGCGCGGGCTGGGAGCCCGGCACCGCCCGCCGGAAGACCGCGGCCCGCCTGGTCCAGCTCGACGCGCGGTCGCTGGAGGACCGGGGCAAGAAGCGCGGTCGCGTCAACCAACGCGACATCGCGCACGCCCTCGCCGAGTACTACGCGAACCGACCGGAAGGCCACGGCCTCTACAGCGCGCGGTACGGCGACCACGAGTCGGTGACGAGCATCCTCACCAACCCCGACTGGCTCGACCTGCGAGTACCGCTGATCGCCGCCCACGATCGGCTCCGGGCTACGACCGCCACCGACGCCGAGCTGTCGTTGGACGAGGAGGCCGCGGCGCGCGCCGTCGACCGGCTCGCGGAGACGTTGACGCTGGGCGTGCGCATGGTCGACATGCCGCTGTACCGGCTGCTCGGCGCGGACTTCGACGGCGGCCAGGTGGGCGGGTCGCTCGGCGTGACGCGGTTCGTCGAGTACGCGCTGACGATGGACCTGCTCGAAGGCGAACTGGTCGACACACTCGCCGCGGGACGGGCGCCGGAACCGGGTGCGTTGCCGCTGCGGGATCGCCACCTGCCGGACGTGGCCGCGGTGCTCGATCTGCCCGCGCGGATCTGCGCGGGCGGCACGCTGGCGCTGTGCGCGTTCGCCCGCCCGGCGAGCCCGCTGCGCGGCGAAGCGGACTTCCTGCTGCTGGTCCAGGAGCGTTCCGGCCACGTCGTGAACGCCTCCCGCCGCCTCGCGGTCACACCGAAGGGCTTCCACCAGCCGTTGACCGACGTGCGCGCCGACGCGCAGATCGGCGCGACGCTGCGGCGCGAGATGGAAGAGGAGCTGTTCGGCCGCGACGAGATCGACAACACCGTTGGCGACCAGCGCAAGGCCGACCCGATGCACCCGAGCAGACTGACCGAGCCGATGCGCTGGCTGCTCGACGAACCCGGCCGGCTGCGGATGGAGAGCACCGGATTCGGCTTGAACCTGGTGAGCGGGAACTTCGAGTTCCCCGGTCTGATCGTCGTCGAGGACGAGGAGTTCTGGCACCGCTTCGGCGGGCAGGTCGAAGCGAACTGGGAGGCGTCGAACCTGCGCCAGTACTCCAGCCTCGACGGCGAGGCGCTGGCCGACCTGGTGCGCGATGTAGCGTGGAGCAACGAAGGATTGTTCGCGCTGCTGCAAGGACTTCGGCGGCTCGCGGACCTCGGCGGCGAGCGGGTGAACCTGCCGGACATCGAATGGGAGCTTCGCTAGTGGGCGACAACTGGTACAGCGGGAACGCCGCCGAAGACGGCCAGGAAACCCGCGGCTGGCTGCTCGGCCACTTCCGCCCCGAAAACGACGTGCGGCACTCCACCGACGCCGAAGTGAAGTGGGGCATCCACGAGCCCGGCGAAGCCCGGACGGAGTGGGCATCCGACGCCGACCGCACCACGATGCTGCTGCTCGTCCAGGGCCGTTTCCGGCTCGATCTCGTGGACACCAGCATCACGCTGGAAAAGCGGGGCGACTACGCGGTGTGGGGTCCGGGACACGAACACAAGTGGGAGGCGTTGACCGACGCCGTGGTGATCACCGTCCGCTGGCCGACTTCGTGAACGTGGTCGTCACCTCGGGGATGTTCAGCCGCGGGTCGTCCTGCCCGTTGAGCCTGCGGAGCCCCTGAAGCAGCGCGAAAAGCCCTTCGTTGCTCCACGTCTCGTCCGCGATGAGCTGGTTCAACAGCTCGCGGTCCAACGTGGAATACAGGCGCAGTCCGGACGCTTCCCAGTTGGCTTCGATGTCGCCGCCGAACCGGGTCCAGAACTCCTCGTCCTCGATGACGACCAGGCTCGCGAACTCGTAGTTCCCGCTGACCAGGTTGAGGCCGAAACCGGTGCACTCCGCGCGCAGGCGGCCGGGTTCGTCGAGCAGCCAGCGCATCGGGGCGGAAAGCCTGCTCAGGTGCATCGGAGCGGCGACGCGCGTTCCCGACGTTCCGTCGACTTCGGGGCGGCCGAACAACTCCTCTTCGAGTTCCCGGAACAGCGTCGAACCGATACGCGTTTCCGCCCGCGCTTCCTTCAACGGCTGGTGGAAGCCCTTCGGGATCACCGAGAGCTGACCGGTCGCGTTGAGCACGTTGCCGGAGCGCTCCTGGACGAGCAGCGCGAAGTCCGCCGGGCCTCGGTAGGGGTCGGCCGGTCGCGCGATGGCGCAGAGCGCCAAGACTCCGCCGACGCAGTTCCTCGCACTCAGATCGAGAACTCCGGAGAGGTCCGGCAGGTACTCGTCCCGAAGCGGTAACTCGCCAGGCCGGGTCGGTTTCCCCTGGCTGATCGCATCCAGCAGCTCGCCTTCGAGGAGATCCGAGGTGAGCGCGTATTCGGCGAACGGGGAGAGGCTCAGCGAACCGTTCACCGTGTCGTCGGTGAAATCGACATCATGCAGCCGGTACAGCGGGGCGTTGGTCATGCGCACGCCGAGCGCGGTGGCTTCGGCGAGGCGGTGCACCGCTTTCCTGGTGTCGATCGGCTGCGCCGCTGGGGCTGAGTGCTGTTCGGCCAACGCCAGCACGTCGCGTTCCGCTGCGAGTGGGATACCGAGCCCGGTCCAGTCCGGCCGGGTGAGAAGGCTGGTGCCGAACTCACGGCCGTCCGCTCTCGCCCGGTGGACCGAATGTCCGTTGGCGACGCCTTCCCCGTAGTACTCGGCGAGCGCGTCAACGACCGTGGTCCGTCCCACCCGCGAGCGGCGGGCGTTCCGGTCGAGCAGGTCTCCCACGCTGAGCCGGGACAGCCGGGATCGCACCTTCCCCCTGGTGGTCCCGGCTGCCCGTCCGGAGTGCTGATCGAGCCAATCGACGGCGGAGAGCAGATCTCCGGACGGCTCGGTCTTGGTCGTCGGCGGTTCCGTCCCGGCCGTGCGCGGCGGCTCTGTCCCTGCTCCCGACTCCGCCAGTGCCCGGCGCGGACCGGTCGGACGTCCTTCGCCGCGGTCTGCCGCCGAACCGGTCACCGCAGTGGCTGGACACGAGGCGGGCTCGCTGAGCAGCGCCTCGATGCTGTCTCCGAAGATCCGTTCCAGCAGCCGCGCCGTAGCTGGCCGCACCGGTCCGAGCGGCTTCCCACGAGCCCCGCGCCCGGCGACGAGCCGTTGCAGGTGCCGGACACCGAGCGTGCCCACCTCACCGTGCTCGCGCGCGAACGCCTCCGCGTACTCGGCGAACTCCTCCAACGTCTGCCGCCGCTGGCGTATCCGCTGTTCGAGCACCGTCCGGTAGCTCCACACCGCCGATCCCTCCCCGAAGAGGCCGCCCCGTGTCGTCCGCAAGTCGCCCCGAAGTCGTTCCGCCCTGATTTCGACAGCAACAAGCTGATTTCAGTGTGACTGGTCGCTGCGCGAAGTGCTCGACGGCACCGCCGAACCGGAGCTGGCCGAGCGGGTCGACGTGGTGGAACCGCTTGTGCGCCACCGATTTCCCGCCTGCCGTGTTGCGCGCCCACAGCC